>NZ_JBARYM010000671.1:0-8937 GCF_049647865.1 Tunicatimonas sp.
GTTTCTACACTGAAAAATCAGTTGGTGGCCCCATCCAATGGTTGGGTGCTGCGGTATCGACCTATACAGGAATCTGGAACGTATATCGTTTTGCTCAACTTTGATGAGAACGATAACCTACGTATTCGCACTGATTTTGGACTGAATGATAATGAATTTTTTGACCAGACGATCACTTATCGGGTAGATAATTCATTAGGGCTAGAACTTATCTTTGAGAGCTATTCGTTCTTCAGCTTTCTTTACGAACAAGGTGGAGCTACCTTTTTAGCTGAATACGAATTTGATTACGTCAACGAAACCCCCGATGGCGATCTGGTTTTCCGAAGCAAGACTGATCCCTCGTCACCTACTACGCTAGTATTCCAATCTGCCCCTGATAATGCCGAAAGCTTGTTAGGTCGAACACTGAATGCCAATCTTGAGACCCTTTCTGAAAGTTTAGGGGTAGTTTCCCCGGTTTACCGCTTAAATTTTACTAATCGAGATTTATCGCTTTTTTTATCCTTTAACACCGCTTTACGAACAATCAACTTCACCTCAGCTTCCTTAACATCAGGTGAAAGGAGGCAATCAGTTAACTTCTCAACCGGCTACACTGCTCAGGGTAATTCTATTGTGTTAGATGAACCCTTGTCGGGTAATTTTTCGGGAACTGAGGTAAATGTTTCGGCGATCAACTTTCAGAATCTAACGGATGCATCAGCTATTGTAGCCTGTGATCAAACTTTTAATGTTCAGCAGTATCAAGGATCTATTGCTGAATCTAACGAATCAATAGCCTTATTACCCACTTTATTTGAGCCCGGAGGGATAAGCTTTGCAGACGATAACCAGATTTTTCTCGCCCGACCTACAGTAGACATTTACAATAATGGTGAACGGGTAGGAAATCAGATAGCTCAAGATATAGAGGGTATTACCGACTTTGTAATATTTAATCAGGCAAATCGTTCTGGGCCATTTGTGTCTATCGGCTTTGGTATTCGTACTCCTAACGGCGATTTTATTGTGCCGGTAAAATCATTTGAGGCAGCCTATACTGGTAATCAAGTGGCGTTTACGCTGGGTCCATCGTATGATCTTGCCCTTGGTGACAATGAGATGGCATTGGATACACTCTCTATGGACTTTTATATTAACAATCTTACCGAAGGTGGGCAAGTTCGGATTTTACAATCTAGGGAAGAAATATACGAATTATACAACCCCTGCACTGGTTGGAGCGTAATCCTACAGAGTTTGAATTAACGCTGCAAACATTATCACTCCGACGAAATTTCAGCCCTGGGTTTCTATTTGTTCGCCTGTTATACCTTGCTAAATAACGCTAATTGTCTCTGTTCACAAAGCCGATAGCTTGATAGAACTCACATCATTTTTCTTGTGCTCTTTATTTTAAATAAGGTAAATTTACAAATACCTGCGTACGAATTAATGCTCATACTAATGCTGAAATCAACAATAGCTATCGAGAAACTTCAGAAAATATAGACATGGATATAAGACTATTTAGTAATAGGTTATTCATTCAAAATCTCAATCTCTACCCGGATGTTGTGCTTTGATGACGGAGTATCATTAGGGTAGATCATTCTTTTTCCACCCCAACCCTGGGTTTCTATGCGATCGCCTGCTATACCTTTATGCTCTAAATAATGCTTAATTGTCTCCGTTCGCAAAGCCGATAGCTTAATAGAACTCACACCATTCTTTTTGTGCTCTTTATTCTGAATGAGGTTGAAGAAGTTTTTTGATTCTGGGTTATAAGTATAAATAAACCCTCGGCCCGATCCATTGGTGTGCCCGTGCAACTTAATCCGCATATTGGGTTTTTCTTCTAGCATTTTAACTAACTCATTTATTTCGTAGCGCGAGCGCCCTCGCATTACCGAAGCATTACCATGGAAGTAGGTATTGAACATGATTTGAACATCTCCTTTTTTAAGGCGTTGTAGTGACATATCCACCACTAGCGTATCTCCCTCATATTGGATTAGTTGCCACACCGAATCAGAATCACTACCATTTAGTGGAAGGTTAAATTGTACTTTACGGTACCCTATTGCGTAAGGAATAATCTGTAGAGTACTATCTAAAACCTCCGTTTTATTTACGGTAAGCACTTCATTAGTAGAAACTTCGCCTACATTTTTAGAGCGTGCCCCCTCTACTACTTTTATTGTAGCAGCAATCGGCTGATTACTACCTTCTTGAGTAGCCTGAAACTTCAGGTGTAGCACTGGCTGGCGTTCCAGTTTCTCTCGCTTTTTACTATTTTGATCCTCAGAGCTCACAGGTTTGGTAGGGGGCAAAGTTGCTTCAGAAGTAGTTAGCTCAGTAGTGTCATCAGATTGATCTAAGCGATTTGGCAATTCCTTATTAGCGAGGGTATTTGTTACTGAATCGTTTCCTTCAGCTACAAATATCCAAGCTTCACTAAACTCTTGGGTAGCTCGCAGTTCTTGATAAGCTTCGGTTACTTCTTCGGTGGATAATGCCGAATAGGTATATACGTAGAAATAGCCTGACCCGGCATAGAATGCATAGTGTGCCGAAAGACCTTGTCCGGCAACATGCTCAGTATACTTTTTGGCGTTATCTTCATGCTCAAATACGCCCACCACTAAATAGGTGCCTGGCAGTATTTTTTCAGGTATAGTACTACCAGTAGAACAGTCGGCTACATTAGCGAAACTAAAAGTGACACTACTAATTAAACTAACCAACAGCGTAGTAGTCAATCGGTACAACAAACAAATAATAGTCATGGTAATAGACAATTGTTTTTATTTTCTGTACAATAGGAAAACCAACCAAGCATTATTACCATTAAAAAATGGAGAAAAACCGCCAGATGTAAGAAAAAATGGTAATTAGAAACCTATTAATTGTACTTTATAAATATGAAAAATACTTTTTTTAATTTAATATCAGTTATACCCTTCGCTTTTGTTATTTCGCTAGTAGTAGTCGCACTAATAGTAAATGGAGGCTGTAGCCCCGAAAATGAGCAGAATAGTGTAGAAACGCTGCTAGATAGCGCTATAACCGAACCAGATTTGCAGGAGCATATACAGACGTTAGCTTCCGACGAATTTGAAGGACGTATGCCATTCACTGAAGGAGAAAAGAAAACCATTCAATATCTTGAAAATGCCTTTAAAACTACCGGGTTAGAACCTGGCAATGGCGATAGTTATTTTCAGGCGGTTCCACTAGTAGAAATTGAGGCAATGCCAGCGGAAACAATGACCATTGAAGGTAGTGATGAATCGGTAGAATTAGACTACCGAGAAGACTTTGTTGCGCTAACCCGACGAGTAACCGACCGAGTAGAGATTAACAACTCCGAGTTAGTATTCTGTGGGTTTGGTATTGTTGCCCCAGAATATGACTGGAACGATTACGAAGGTGTTGATATGACGGGAAAAACGGCGGTTGTGCTGGTAAACGATCCGGGCTTTGGTACGAGCGATAGCACCTTTTTCAAAGGTAATACTATGACATACTACGGACGGTGGACGTACAAGTACGAAGAAGCCGCCCGACAGGGAGCTGAAGGGGTCGTCATTATTCATAACACCGCCCCCGCCGGTTATGCTTGGAATGTGGTGCAAAGTAGCTGGACGGGCAAAGCACTGTATTTGAAATCCGAAGACGGCAACCAATCTCGCTGTGCCTTTGAAGGATGGATTTCTCAGCAATCGGCTCGTCAACTGATGGAGATGGCAACTATCGAGAATTATCTGGGGCAAGCCCGTAAGCCAGGCTTTCAACCCATTCCAATGGAAATGGCGGTAAATCTCACGATGGATGTTGCCTACCAGGAAGCCACTTCTCAAAACGTAATCGCCAAACGCACTGGCAGCGAACGTTCCGACGAATACGTTATATATTCCGCTCACTGGGATCACTTAGGAATAGGCAAACCAATTAACGGGGACTCTATTTATAACGGCGCACTCGATAACGCTACTGGAACGGCAGTATTGCTGGAGGTTGCCAATGCCTTTAGTCAATTAGAGAAAGTACCCAAACGAACTGTGCTATTCTTAGCAGTTACCGCCGAAGAACAGGGGCTACTCGGTTCAGCCTACTATGCTGAAAATCCAATTTATCCGGTCAACAAAACCGTAGCAAATATCAATATGGATGGTATTCATTTCCGGGGGCCAATGAAAGACCTAACCATTGTAGGCTACGGGCAATCCGAATTAGATGAATACGCCGAAACTGTAGCGAAGGAGCAAGGTCGCTACATAATGCCTGACCCTAATGCAGAAAAGGGATATTTCTTTCGATCCGATCATTTTAGCTTTGCCAAAGTAGGTATTCCGGCTCTTTACGCCAGTGGCGAATACGAACAGGCCGAACAAGGAGTAGAGTGGACCCGAGCTAAAATGGATGAGTGGACCCAGCGCGATTATCATCAACCCTCTGATGAATATATTGAAGGCGAATGGAACTTGGCTGGGATGGTGCAGGATGCTCAGTTGCTATTCAAAGTAGGTTACCAAATTAGCAACGAAGAAACCTTTCCTGAGTGGAAACCCGGATCAGAATTTAAAGCCATTCGGGAGCAGTCTCTCTCGGATAACTAGTCCGCAGTTGACAATCCCCAGTCGATGGCTGATAGTCGCCAAATGTAATTGCCTAATATAGGTCACCTTACAAAAGTGACTATGGGCTGTGGACCATGGACTGTCGACTACAATCCGTATACTAAATAAAAACTAATCTACTTTCCACGAGTTAATACATCAAATAGATTTTTTATCAAAACCAAACAACTATGAGAACGATTTTTTCATTT
The DNA here is from genome assembly GCF_049647865.1 of Tunicatimonas sp. Taxonomy (NCBI): domain Bacteria; kingdom Pseudomonadati; phylum Bacteroidota; class Cytophagia; order Cytophagales; family Catalimonadaceae; genus Tunicatimonas; species Tunicatimonas sp. The sequence continues at coordinate 4,817 of NZ_JBARYM010000671.1, forward strand.
CTTCTGTGTACAGGATTATTAATTGGTCTTGTTGCTTGCAATTCTCAACCCGCCGCTACCGAACAAGCCGCTGAAACGAACGACGCTCGTTTTGAAGAGGATATGGAAGAAGCGGCTGAAGCACTTACCAAAGCGTTTGGACTGAATAGCAAAATTTTAACGGTTAGCCAGATGGCGACTGATCAAACTTCCTTATCACCCGAGTTACAGACACTGGTTCAGCAGATGCAAACCGATCATCAGCAAGTAGAACAGCAGCTAAAAGACTTTGCCGGGAAGCATAACATTGAGCTTCCATCAACGATGAACTACGACGATAATAGCGATGTAGGCCAGCTACGAGCGGCTTCTCCCGAAGAGTTTTCCGATGGGTTTACAGAACTACTCGACGATACTAGTGAAGAGTTTACCGAGGCCTTGGCTGATTTGGAGGATGAAGGCGGTGATGTTGATGCTGAAATAGCCACTTTTGTTCAACAGCTATTACCCAAATTACAGGCGCACGAAGAACAGATAGATCAGCTAGAGGACGCCATGTAATGGACGCCATGTAATGGGCACAGTATAGCCAATCAATAATCAGATTATAAAGTGCTTCAATTATTGAGGCACTTTTTTTATACCACTTCATTTTTAGCGCATCACTTGTTACGAAACAGAAAAATCGTAATTTTGCGGAACTTTTAGAACGCCTTCTATCGTAAGGCAATTCTAGTATCATTGTATTGATGTTTAACTAAACCGCTTGGCTAATTGCTCTATGTCTGGTGTGTAAAATGAGCAAACTATATTTTATGGCAGATACGCAAGTACAAGTACAAGAAGAGTTTGATTGGGACCAGGCCGATAACAGAGGCTTTGGCGAAGACTACTCTAAAGAAGAAAAGGCCCGTATGGCCGAAATGTACAGTGGCACCCTTAATCAAATTAATGAGAAGGAAGTTGTAAGTGGCACTGTAGTGGGAGTTAACGACCGCGATGTTATTCTGAACATTGGGTTTAAATCCGATGGATTGGTTTCTATTTCTGAATTCCGTGACCTAGAAGAACTAAAGGTAGGGGATGAAGTAGAAGTATATATTGAAGAGCAAGAAGACAAGCGAGGTCAGCTTATTTTATCGCGTAAGAAAGCGAAGATCGTTCGTGCTTGGGAGAGAATCACTAGTGCGTTGGAGAACGATGACGTGATTGAAGGTACAGTAAAGCGCCGGACTAAAGGTGGTTTGATCTGCGACATTTACGGAGTAGAAGCATTCTTACCTGGCTCGCAAATCGATGTGAAGCCAATTCGCGATTTCGATGTGTTTGTTGGGAAGAAGATGGAAGTTAAGGTCGTAAAAATTAACTATGCCAACGACAACGTAGTAGTATCGCATAAGGTACTGATTGAGAAAGATCTAGAAGAGCAGAAAGCACGTATCCTCAACAACCTAGAAAAAGGACAAGTACTCGAGGGTATTATTAAGAACATGACCAATTTCGGAGTGTTCATCGACCTGGGTGGTGTAGATGGTCTGCTTCACATTACCGATATTTCTTGGGGACGTATCAACCATCCGGAAGAAGTGCTTAATCTAGATGAAAAGGTAAACATAGTAGTACTCGATTTTGACGATGAGAAGAAGCGTATTTCATTAGGAATGAAGCAGCTAACGCCTCATCCGTGGGATTCTTTAGCCGAAGAAATTCAGGTAGGTAGCAAAGTGCACGGCAAAATTGTAAACGTAGCCGACTACGGTGCCTTCTTAGAAATTATGCCAGGCGTTGAAGGACTAATTCACGTTTCTGAAATGTCTTGGTCGCAGCACTTACGTAATCCGCAAGATTTTATCAATATTGGCGACGAACTCGATGCGGTGGTGCTTACATTAGACCGCGAAGAGCGAAAAATGTCGTTAGGTATTAAGCAGCTAACGGAAGATCCGTGGACGAAGGCTGATGTACTTACTAAATATGCTATTGGTACTACTCACACGGGCATTGTCCGTAACCTGACCAACTTTGGGCTATTCCTAGAATTGGAAGAGGGTATTGATGGTCTGGTTCACGTTTCTGATTTGAGCTGGACAAGGAAAATCAAACATCCTTCTGAGTTCGTAAAGGTAGGTGATAATCTGGAGGTGAAAGTTTTGGAGCTAGATGTGGATAATCGTCGTTTGGCACTAGGACATAAGCAATTGGAAGAAAATCCTTGGGATACTTTTGCCGATCTGTTTCCGGTTGGTTCAGTGCACAAGGGTACAATCACCACCAAGCTGGATAAAGGGTCTCTCGTTGAGTTGCAGTACGGGATTGAAGGATTTGCAGGTAGTAAGCATCTAGCTAAAGAAGACGGAGGCGAACCAGAAGTAGGTGAGTCTATCGATTTTCGGGTAGTTGACTTCTCTAAAGATGATAAGCGCATTGTACTATCGCACACAGCTACTTATCGTGAAGTAGAGGTGAAAAAGGCGGCTGCGAAACCAACCCGGTCAGCTTCAACTTCTAGCAGTAGTGCTAAGGAAGCTGAGCGTTCTACTTTGGGTGATCTAGAGGCTTTATCTAATCTAAAAGAGCAGATGAAGCAAGATGAGAAGTCTAGCAAATAGGTATTAATGTTATTTGTCTTATTGAAAAGGGGATAAACCCCCTTTTCTCTTTGACGATGGTCATAAAACCTGTAGCTTTGTTTTATATCGGTAGCGTGGCCGAGGGGCTAGGCGGAGGTCTGCAAAACCTCTCACAGCGGTTCGAATCCGCTCGCTACCTCATCAAACCCGTCAACCGGCGGGTTTTATTTTTTATCTAATCGTAAGATAAGTTCCTGAACTTATTATTTATACTTTTTCTAAATTAGTCACTTTTCCTAAAAAGTACCAAACTAAGCTATTGATAATCAATCTCTTAGGAAAAAAAGTATATCTACCACAATTGAGGTACCAAATTGATGTAAATGTGTTTGAATATAAGCATTCCCGTGTTACTTTTGTGGAGATTTAAAAAGGGTCATAATGAACGATTGTTGCTCAAATTTCAGAAAAAGCATTTTTTTAGCTGGTTTTCTTCTTCCACTTATCTTCCTTACTTTTTCTTGGTCTTATTCTTCTGCCCAAGACGCTGCTGACTCAGCGGCAACTGCTACTGAAGAGGCCCCAGCGGATGCCGCTGCTGCTGGTGGAGATGATGGTAGCGGTATACCTTCCAGTCCGGAAGCCATTGCCGAAGGTGAAAACATTTTTAATAACAACTGTACGGTCTGCCACGCTATCAACAAGCAGGTAGTTGGACCAGCTCTGGCAGGAGTAGAAGAACGTTGGGATGATTTAGGTACGCTAGTTTTATTCATCAAGAATTCTCAAAAAGTTATTCAAGGAGGCAATGAGTACGCGGTAAATTTGTACAACGAGTACAACAAAACGCTGATGCCGGCCTTCTCAGATTATTCTGATGAGCAGGTTCTCAATATCTTAGGTTACATTAAAGCTGAAGCATCCGCTCCAGCACAAGCTGCTGAAACCCCTGGTGGCGGTGAGCCGGGCGATCCAAATGTTGGTGGTGGGAGCGGTATTCCATCCGGGTATCTTACGGCTATTATTGTTGGCTTAATTGTAGTATTAGTGCTGATTTTACTGGTACTGGTTTTGATTATTTCGGTGTTAACCCGCTTTCTGAACCAGAAGCAGGATCTAGATGATGCCGACCGAGAAATCATTAACCAGAAAGTAGATGTTCAGAAGGTAGTAAAGAGCCGTCCATTCATTGGGTTAATGCTCTTTGTTTTTCTGGCTATCGCCGTAAAATTGGTACTCGACGGACTTTTCTCAGTAGGAGTACAGCAGGGCTATCAGCCTAAACAGCCTATTGCTTTTTCGCATTCTTTACATGCCGGACAGTATGAGATTGAGTGTCAATACTGCCATACGGGAGTAATGAAAGCTAAATCGGCCAATATTCCCTCAGCGAATATCTGTATGAACTGCCATCAGCAAATCAAAACTGAGTCGCCTGAGATTCAGAAAATCTACGCAGCGATTGACTTCGACCCCGAAACCCAGACCTACGGAAACAATAAAAAGCCTATTGAGTGGGTGCGTATTCATAATTTACCCGATCTAGCTTACTTCAACCACGCCCAGCACGTG
>NZ_JBARYM010000672.1:0-4791 GCF_049647865.1 Tunicatimonas sp.
GCTTTCTTGGCCCTTCACTGCTTGAGGTAATTCGGTAGCGGTAATTGCGTTTTCTTCGGTAATCTTCTCGCCAAAGTATTGTTGGGCCGAAGCCACTCCGGAGAATAGACAAAATACCAGCGTATAGAATAATGGTTTCATAAGTATAGAAAGCATTTAGTAGTTATAACTCAGTCTATAACAGAGGTCTGAGCACTCAAGTTCTCAGTTTGGTTATTTACTGCGTAGCATCATCAGAAATTATTCCTGACTACCGATGGTAGGTAGTCGTATCCGGCACGTCGTAAGGGTTAATCTTTTTGACTTCTCCGTTAACCGATACTACGACTGGACTATTCTTCTGCCGCTTGAAGATAATCATCTTCCGGTAGGCTTCCTCCAGTCCACGTAGAATAGCATCGTTTCTCTTTTGTAATTCCTCCTTATCCATAGTACTGATTATTGAGCGTTTTCCATATTTCTTCTTTAGCAATCGTCGTATCTTTTCCGGTTCCTTCAGCAATAACCTGATACGATTGACCAGAATTATCAACCAATATCCAAGTATCTACGATAGACCGATATAAAGTGAAGAAGTTTCGCAGACCATTTTTGTATCTCCGACGAATTACATCCTCTGGAATATTGTGTCCTCCTTCTTCTACTCTTAAAACTACCCTCTCTAATGCTAGCTCTACAGAATTAAGCCAGAAAAACAGTAACGTTACCTGATAATCCTGCTGCTGCGCTTGTTTAATAAGATTAACGTAACTACGGGTTTAGCCAAAGTTGTCTCAAAGGCAAAGTCTTCTCCGGCTGATAACAACTCTTTAATACGACCTAGCATCAGCCGCCCATCTAGTAGCTATCCTGTTCAAAATATAAGTACATTTAACCTTTGGAGAATGAGAATTTTTGCTTCACCTTTTAATTGGCCATGATGAAGAAAGTGAGATACCTTTGGATGATACTTCTTTTATCTTTTGGGTGTCCTGTTTATGACCCTAGTACAGGTATCTTAGAGGTCATTAATAAGTCTGATACTGTTTGGTATATCTATGATACCTGTGAAGGTTATCTAGACGTAGACAGAGCGTTGCAGTATAAAACAAATTGGAACGTTCAGGCTTATGATGAGACTGGTAAGGAGGTAAAATTTGAAAAACACCCTAATTACAAGCTAGATATAAGAGATACAGCTGAACTATCAGGCTTTGGATCACCTTCGTCACGAAGAATATTCTGTAAAGAGGATACATTAACCCTCTTTTTAATACCAGAAACAGTAATGAGAGAAAACGAATGGAGAATCATTACTAAGAATAGAATGTATAAAAGAAGGATTCACCTGACTCAAGGTATCTTAGATAGCCTGAACTGGAAAGTAACAATAAGGTAAGCTACGCATATACTATTAATATTATTCGCAAAAGTCACATTAATAAGCGAACGATTAGGTAGAGATTCGCCATTACCTGTTTAGGACTAGGTTTGACCATAAAAACGAAGTAGGCAGCTACAACCAGTATAGCTACCAATGCAAAGAGCAACAGATCAAACATTTGGTTTAGGTAAGAAAAAGTATGAAATCAATACTATTAACACTTTTGATATTTTTCATGCTAAGCTGCGTATCTACCGCTTGTAAACTCACTTTCTCCGGCTGAAATGGTGATAATCCTCTTGCAATCTCGCGGACGTTGCCCGATCAGCATTCACAAACTCTTGATAATTCAGAATATCCGGTAGCACCGTGTAGGAGGCGGTAGTCTTGCCCGCCCCGTTACACCCGGCAATTACATAAAGTTGTTTCACTTTTAAACGGTAATAATATTAGCTACGGGGGTGTAAATATCTACGTCTTGTTCTTCGGTCTTGATACTGACAATCAGGCTATACCTTACTGACTCGCCCCATTTTTCTAATTGCTTACGATGGCACCACCAACCTTTCACCGGATATATTGCTACAACTCCTTTTTCGGCTAAGTCAGCAGCAGTACCCTTCCATACATCTTTATGGATTGAACCCGAAGTACGCAGATTGCCACCAATAACCCAATCATTGCTATCGGAAGCTGAACTCTCTACCTTTTCATTTTCTTCTCTAGCACGTTTATTAATACGCTTTCTAAATTCATCAATAGAATCTGTTGGTTTCTTGATCTCAAATCTAAGCCCATGAGAGGCGTACTGAAATTTGCTTCTGTATTTAGGGTTGTTGCGGCTACCCGGGTTGGGTTCAATAAAGTAAGAAAGTGTTATATGCATTTCTATTTCTAACTCGCCTAAATTTGATAAAACTTCTTGAGGCCAAGGTAACTCATGTAGATGTAGATCATTGGTTTTTATGGTGCCCCCTTCTTTCGTGTAGGGTATGAGGCTCTCTTGAGCAATTAGGGTGAGCGTGTTATTTGCACTATACAATGCTTCTTCTAGATCAGGCACACCGTAGCCGAAACGGCGAATCATATTCTTGATTTCTGATTTAGATATACTGCTCAATGATTTGTTGTCTAGCATTGTATCAGTCCATCTGGCTGAATGCACAAGTAGTCCCCGGATAGTTTCCGGCCACAGTTCGGGATACTCACTGGCGATAATTGCTCCGTATCTTGATGCCAATGCAGTAGCTGCACTAGTGTCGCCCGTGGGAGCTATTGGACTCCCAATTTGAAACTGTGCATTTGTTGATAACAACTGTAGCGAATCAGGACTATAATCTGGTGGTTCATTATTTTCTGGCGACGTACTCATATTTCCACCTTCCATCACAATATCGGGCTTCAATGGCCACTTACCTTGCCATATTAGAGAGGTAGTACTACTTGGGCAGAGCCCACCCTTTGGAGCTAAGGGTTCCTTGTTTGGGTGTATCTCATTATTAATAAAATCTTTTTCAGTGTAAGCACCAACTGTGATAATGTTCCACGCCTGACCTGGATCATGGATGCCTTCTACTAGGTTGATATCAGGGTAATCTACGAGGGAATCGATGTTATGGATATTACCAGCCGAAACGAACATTAGATATTTTTGCTCATCCTCACCAAACGTTATTGCATCTAAAGCAGCTGACCAAGAAGACGGTTGACCTTTATCTCTAAAATCCGTAGCTGTCACTGCCATACAAAGAATCCGTTTTCTATCTGGGGCAATTATTTCTGCGCGACTTACGCACTCCTTTGTAATTGAACCATATAACCCTGGATCATTTTGTCCCCTTGGAGGAAGTATCTTGATAGACTCAAGCTTATGATACAGTTGAATGCTGTTGGTGGAGGAAAGTAGATCAAACAGATCGCCGTACAAACATAGCCCTGCCATCTCTGTTCCATGTGTACCAGTATCGTTAGTTCCCCAACTAAGATTATAGCTATCCATATCCTCACTACTCAATGCTGGTTGAATCAAAGGATGTCCATTGTTTACTCCAGTATCCAATATACAAATGGCCAGTGAATCTTTATCAGGTGGAGCAATACGATCAACGGCTTCTTGTACCCATTCCCTTTGCTCAACCTGGGTCATATTGGTGAAGAACTCCGCCGTTTCTTTGGCCTTCCTAATCTCAGCCAATGAGTCTAGTAGGAATACCGATTCAGATAGCTGGGCTGCGGTACCTTTCAAAAGCAGAACGGTATTTTCGGGAAACCCTAGTACTTGCTCTCCAACCTTTAAATTAGCAGTAGTAGCTTGCCGTTGAAATTGCTCAATTCTATCATTTTGCTCGTCATCATTTTTCCCGTAGCGTAACCATGCCTCCCACCATATTTCTTCATCTTCTTCGGGAAAACCTGTGTGGTCAGTCCAAAGGTCACGCAGTACGGCTGCTTTTATTTGGGAGACACTTTCGACTAATGCTTTATTTTGAGGATTTCCTCCTTTAGTATCTTCAGTCAGATACTTCTCAACTTTATCAATAAAATAACTCAATTGCCCTTCAGGGATAAATACAGTGGCTGTAGTTTGGGCTAATTCTCCTTCGGTCTCTATCGTTTGAACGGCAACTGGCTCAATATCCTTATTTGCATTTCCTAGGCTTTCTACTTTCAAATCATAGCCGGGCTCACTGCTAAACTGCACGTAAAATCCATTCTCTTTTTCTAAACCAGTGGAAGGAGGGGTATTGACAAAATTCGCAACTGCTTGCTCCACTTGCCGAAGATCGGTTTGAAGTTTCTGCCCGTGTTGGCTACGGTTTCTAGTAAGATAATTTCCTTTACTGTTTCCTTTTTTTACGGATGTATACCTTTCTGATGTGGCGGTGTTTTGAACGAGAAGATGAGATTTTCTTTCTGATTCTCTAACGGGCATTACTTAATACTATCATGAAAAGCTTTGCGCTCGGTAATAAAGCTAACCAAGTCGCTCTTGCATAGAATATCCTTCTTATTAATAATCATTTCTTTGATTGCTTCATTACAAGCACGGGTTATTTCGCTGTAACTCAGCCTCAAGGCCTTTTGGGCTAAAGCCTCGTATGATATTGACCTATCAGTCTTTATGCCAGCTAGTTTTCGCTTGATTACTTCTAAGATTTGAGGCAGATCAGGGAGTTTGTATTCTACTATATCATCAAATCGGCGAAATAGTGCATTATCTAGTGTTTGAGGAAGATTAGTTGCAGCAATAATTAAACTATTAGAATTATCCTGCTCTATGTAGGACAGAAATCCATTAAGAACTCGTTTAATTTCACCAACATCATTGACAATATTCCGATGAGAACCGATTGAATCAAACTCATCGAAAAAATAAACTCCTTTAAAGTTGACCATTGTCTCAAATATCAAATGCAACTTAGCAATAG
>NZ_JBARYM010000673.1:0-4209 GCF_049647865.1 Tunicatimonas sp.
CGAGGAACTTTATTCGAACTGGCTAACTACTTTGCAACTTCTACCGTTAAAGGAGAAATTGTTATTGTTGTTGACGGTAAACCTTAATTCGCCCTTGCCACCTAAACCCTACTATTTACTTCTGCTATCGCTCGCCAGTGGTTTGCTATTTTGGCTAGGCTGGCCTCCGTTCGCTTTTCCGTTCTTTCTATTCTTCGCTATCGTTCCACTTTTAGCCATTGAGAACTACTGCACCAGCAAAAACTACCGTCGTCCGGGGCGAGTATTTTTCGGCTACGCTTATCTCACCCTGTTTCTGTGGAATATTCTAACCACTTGGTGGGTTTACAATGCCACGTTAGCAGGAGCAATTTTTATGCTGCTGGCGAACTCGCTACTAATGACGCTACCCTGGCTACTGTACCGATTTACCAAACGAGCTACCGGAACGGCCTGGGGATTGTTTTCACTGGTGCTGTACTGGATGACGTTCGAGTACATTCACCTAAATTGGGACTTGTCTTGGCCCTGGCTCACATTGGGCAATGGCTTTGCGGCTCAACCCGCTTGGGTGCAGTGGTACGAATATACTGGCGTTTTTGGCGGTACGTTGTGGGTTTGGCTGGGAAATATTGCGGTGTATCAAGTATTCTTTACACCTACCGGAAGTCTATTGACTAAGCCTCAGTGGCGGTCTTTACTCTTCACTGTTATTTGGCTTTCGCTGCCTATCATCTATTCTTACATCACCTACTTTAGTTATGAGGAAACTGGGAAGCCGATAGAAGTAGTGGCTTTACAGCCTAATATTGACCCTTACACCGAAAAATTTGTCGGCAGCGAAAACTTCATTCCCTACGAAGAACAAGTTGCTCGGTTTATTGCTCAGTCGGAAGAAGCACTTACCCCAGAGACCCAGTTTCTGCTCTGGCCGGAGTCAGCTTTCGATGGGGCTTACTACGAACCTGATTTTATTTCTACTGAGATTTTTGAGAAGATTTTGGCATTTAACGAGCGTTATCCCGATTTGGCGTTAATCACCGGTATGACATCTTATGTTATTTACGGCAAAGATACCATAGCCCCAGCGACGGCTCGCTACGGGGAAAAATTAGGTTACTATGACGTATTTAATACTGCCCTGTTCGTTGATGAAAACGATACCGAAGTGTACTATCACAAATCGAAGTTGGTGCCCGGAGTTGAAATCCTACCCTACCCGCAAGTGTTCCGAGTAATTTCGGAGACAATTTTTGATTTGGGGGGTACCGCCGGAGGCTTTGGCCGACAAGCTGAACGGACAGTTTTGTATGATGCTGACTCAGTAGGAGTTGCGCCCGCAATTTGCTACGAATCTATCTATGGCGATTTTATGACTGAGTTTGTTCGCAATGGAGCTGAAGTAATTTTTATTATTACAAATGATGCTTGGTGGGGCAATACTCCCGGTTTTAAGCAACATTTGCAATATGCTTCGTTACGAGCTATTGAATCGCGCCGCAGCGTAGCCCGTTCGGCCAATACAGGTATTTCGGCGTTTATTACCCAGCGTGGTGATATTTTACAGCCTACCGAATACTGGGAGCCCGCCGTAATTCGGGAAACAATTTATGCTAACGAAGAAATTACTTTTTACGCTCGCCACGGCGATTATCTAGCCCGAACGGCTGCCTGGATGTCACCCTTGGTATTGCTGGCCGCTTTTGTAAAACGAAAAACCCACAAGTACTAATGTATCTCAATCACTTGCTAGAACAAACCCTGAACGCTGTTCGGAAAACCGGTCATTTTATTCTGGAGGAAAATCGAAAATTTTCTTCCGGAGATATTGAGTACAAAGGTAAAAACGACTTAGTATCGTACGTAGATAAAGAAGCAGAGAAGCAACTGGTTAAAAGCTTATCTGAAATTCTACCTGAAGCCGGATTCATTACCGAAGAAGGAACAGCTAATGTGGGAAGGGCCGATCGCTACAATTGGATTATTGATCCAGTAGACGGTACTACTAATTACGTGCATAACCTTCCGTTTTACTCCATCAGTGTAGGGTTAATGGAAGAGGACGAAATGATTTTAGGAGCCATTTACGAACCTAATCGTGACGAAATGTTTTACGCTACCAAAAACGGGTCAGCGTACCTCAACCAGCAGGAAATACGAGTTTCTTCGGTAGCTACGCTGGAAGAATCGTTATTGGCAACCGGTTTTCCCTATTCTAAATTTCGGGAGATGCCGGCCTACATTGATGTAGTACAGGACTTAATGCAGCAAACCCACGGCCTACGCCGGATGGGCAGTGCTGCGTTAGATTTAGCTTACGTAGCTTGCGGACGGTTTGAAGGTTTTTTTGAGTATAATCTTAAACCCTGGGATGTAGCGGCCGGAGCTCTTATTGTACAGCAAGCTGGTGGGTCAGTCACCACATTCACCGGAACCGATAACTACATTTTTGGGGGCGAGCTGGTAGCTGGTTGTGCTATTCGCTCCGATCTGATGGAGGTAGTTAAGAAGCATTGGTACAGCGGTAAGGATTATTGATAAAACAAGCGGTTTGACTTTTTCTCGAGGGGTGTGGTACATGGTGGTTTCGGTTTTCTTCTTCTCCTGTATGGGGTTGATGGTGAAACTGGTCGCGCATATTCCTTCTACCCAAGTGGTATTCTTTCGGTCGGCTATTTCCTTTCTGCTTAGTTTCTGGCTGCTAAAGCGGCAGGGCGTATCGGTTTGGGGTGTTCACCGAAAGCACCTAATTTTACGCGGTCTGTGCGGAGCGGTAGCTTTGATTCTATTTTACGAAACATTGCAGAAAATTCCGTTGGCTAGTGCCGTTACCATCGGTTTTCTTGCCCCAATTTTCACCACTATTCTGGGAATATTTATTGTAAAAGAACAAGTTAAGCCTGTTCAATGGCTGTTCTTTCTACTAGCCTTTGTTGGGGTAGTTATGGTGCAGGGCTTCGACCCTCGGGTGCAGTGGTTTTACCTAACAATCGGAATTATCGCTACCTTCTTTTCCGGTTTAGCGCAGAGCTTTATCCGTAAAATCAATACACAAGAACACCCACTCGTGATTATTTTTTATTTTCCACTAATAACCACTCCACTCAGTGGAGCATATTCCTTTTTCCACTGGGTACCGCCCCAAGGCTGGGACTGGGCTATTCTGATTGCCATTGGCTTGCTCACCCAATTTGCTCAGTTTTTTATGACCAAGTCAATTCAGTTAGAAGAGCTTTCTAAAGTCAGTATCATTCGCTATCTAAGTATTGTCTATGCGCTTATCTTCGGCTACATTTTCTTCGATGAAACTTATAGCATATTAGCCTATGCCGGAATGGGCCTCGCCATTTTAGGCGTAGTGGCCAACGTGTGGTACAAACAAAACCTTTCTAAAAAACCTAAAAATATTAAGGTGTTATAGTGTTCGTGTAACTTTGAACACCTGAACACCTGAACACCTGAACACCTGAACACCTGAACCATGACTTACTGCCAAGCCGTACGCCAAATGGATTCCAATAACCCCAATGTTCATTATCACAATCATGAATACGGCTTTCCTTTACACGACGATGATGAGCTTTTCGGGCGTCTGATTTTAGAGATTAATCAGGCAGGATTATCTTGGACGACTATTCTGAAGAAGAAAGATAATTTTCGTTCGGCCTATTCTAATTTCAACATTGATCAGATAGCCAACTATGGTGAAGGTGATTGGAATCGCTTGCTAAATGATGCCGGAATTATCCGTAACCGACTTAAAGTAAACGCAGCCATCTACAATGCCCAGCAAATTTTATCAATTCAAAACAATTACGGTTCATTCAAGAATTGGCTAGACCATCACCATCCACTATCAAAACCGGAATGGGTAAAAGTCTTTAAAAAACACTTTAAATTTGTGGGTGGCGAGATTGTAAATGAATTTTTGATGAGTACTGGATACCTACCGGGTGCTCACGAACCTTCTTGCCCTGTGTACGCTAAGCTGCAAGCTCTCAAATAGCAAGAAATTTTTCGGTGTATCGAGTAACGAACCCCCTGAATATTAATAAAGTAATACTTTTAAGCATAGAAACATCTCTATTATTTACTGATATTATATTATTTATTCAATAAAATATATAATTAAAATAAATTTATTGTAAATCATATTTGTAAATTTCCAAGCAATATGTAGTTTTAATAAATATTGTTAACAAAAACCTATAAATTAAGCCTCACTTTACT
>NZ_JBARYM010000674.1:0-10158 GCF_049647865.1 Tunicatimonas sp.
CAAAGTGAGTGCGCGCATCAAAATGGTCTTTAAGCAGGTGCTCCTTCTCTAATTGATTTAAGGTAAGCGACTTTCCCGCTACTTGGTGCTTATTTTTATCAAAAAAGCCAGTAATATTCATAGGTGATTTTACCGGATAGTTTTGGGTGATCTGGTAAATGGTGACAATATTATAAGCATTAATATAGAATGCTTTTTTTTCAGCGTCGGATGCTCCATCGAGGGAAATTCTTCCCACTTCCTCATAAAGCTGATTAATCTTTGTCGGATTATTGGCAATTGCTTCGTAATTGACCATTCCGTTGGTTACCTGTTTCCCTAGTAAATCGTCAACACTTTGGGTAAAATCAGCGGTACTGAGAGACGTGAGAGTGTAAATTAATATAGTGACTATTACTGCTTTCATTATTAATCATGTTTAGTTGGTTTTATGCCATTAACGTGCCATGTTAAAATTAGATAGCTCAAAAGTGTCATCTTATTGACATATAGCTTCTCCTCTTTATTAATCACTTTAAATAGTTGCTGCTAATGATAAGTTTTCTTTACACATTATCATTTGTCAAATTGAAGACATAATAATCACTTGGCAGTAACATAATTGCGTTGAAACCAAATATAACCAAATAAAGCTTCAACAATTATTTAATCTTTTAACGCAATTTAGTATGAGCAATAGAACAATTATCTTGCTTAGTAGCATCACTTTTATTTCCAGTTTGCTACTAATTGCCCCCGCAAATTCTCAATCATTAACCGATGGTTTTATGAAAGGGAAGGGACACGGCAGCCTAGTACTTTCCTATTCGTGGGAACAATACGATGAGTTTTACTTTGGAACAGAACAGATGGATGCACCGCCGCCTTTTGGGGGAGAAATTACTACACAAAGCGTAAGCTTGTACGGCATTTATGGATTAACCGATAATCTGGATATTATTGTAAACTTACCTTTTATTACGGCTCAAGGAGCAAATGAAGATCTAGATGCGCCCGACCAAAATGTAAATGGACTACAGGATGTAGCGGTATTTTTAAAGTGGCGTCCGCTGTATATAGAAACTGAAGGGGGCAGCCTCTCATTTTTAGGAGCCGCTGGCGTCGCTACTCCCCTGAGTGACTATGCCGATAACGCAGTCTTATCTATTGGTAATCAATCTACTCGGGTAGATGCTCGGCTAATGACCCAGTATTTTATGAATAGCGGATTTTTCATTGATCTACAAGCCGGTTACTCTATCCGAAGCAACGATGTTCCCAACGCTACCTTACTGGCGGGAAAGCTTGGTTACGCCGGTAAAAATTTCTATCTGGACTTATGGTCTGAGACGCAGATATCGGATAGTGATGCTCCTGATATTGGTGGTGTACCATTCAACGAGACTCGGGTAAACTACACCCAAATTGGTATCAGTGGCTACGTTCCAATAACTAGTGGTTTAGGTGTCTCCGTTGGAGTAGGTCAATTCGTAGGAGGAAGAAATGTAGGATTAGCAACTCGCGTTTCGGGTGGGGTCGTGTATAGTTTCTAGTTTAAATAGTCGAAAGTCGATGGTCCACAGAATACTTCGCTGTAGACTATCAACTATCGACTGTGGACTACTAGCTATGTAATCTACCCGACTTTTTCTACCTTGTCGGCAGCTTACATTTGGCTGATGAATCCTTCAACCCTATGACTCACGTTTGCATCATCGGAAACGGTATCGCTGGTATTACCACCGCCCGGAATATCAGAAAGCTAAAGTCCGCCAGTGAATTCAAGATTACGGTTATTTCTTCCGAAACTGACCATTTCTTCTCCCGAACTGCACTCATGTATATCTACATGGGCCACATGACTTATGAGCATACCAAACCCTACGAAGATTGGTTCTGGTCGAAAAACGATATAGAGTTGCTGCGGGATTATGTGCAGCAGATAGATACTTCGAAGAAAATTCTCAGTCTTCAGAGTGGCAATACACTGAAATATGACGTATTGGTGTTAGCCACCGGATCTAGCGGTAATCGGGCCGGTTGGTCGGGTGAGAATCTGAAGGGTATTCAGGGAATGATCACGTATCAAGATATTGAGGCGATGGAAGGCAATACCAAGAACATAGAGCAAGCGGTAATTGTAGGGGGAGGATTAGTTGGAGTGGAGATGGCGGAATGTTTGCATACGCGCCATATTCCGGTCACTTTCTTTATTCGGGAAAAAGAATACTGGAGCAACATACTACCGCCCGAAGAATCAAAAATGATTAGCCGTCATATTCGTGCCAATGGTATCAATCTGCTGACCGAACGGAGTGTAAAGGAATTTAAAGGCGACTCGCAAGGTCGGGTTTCTTCGGTGGTGTTAGAAGATGGAGAAGAACATCGCTGTCAGTTTGTAGGAATTACCATTGGGGTTCATCCCAATATTAAATTTCTGGCAGACTCGGGTATTGAAACTGATCGAGGAATTTTGGTCGATGAACAACTACAAACGAATATCCCCGATGTATACGCCGTAGGTGATTGTGCCCAGCATCTTAATCCACCTTCCGGACGGCAGCCTTTAGAGCAAATCTGGTATAGTGGACGTATGCAAGGTGAAACCCTGGCGAAAACCATCTGCGGTAAACCCATGAAATACATACCGGGCATCTTCTTCAATTCGGCGAAGTTCTTCGATATTGAGTATCAGGTGTACGGGCAAATTAACGCTCAGCAGCAAGATTTTGAAGAACAATTTTATTGGGAACACCCTGATGGAGAGAAAGCCGTTCGTATCGCCTTCGATCGGGAAAGTGGCGTAGTGATTGGATTTAACCTAATGGGCATCCGCTTTCGCCACGAAGTGTGCGACCGCTGGCTACGGGAGAAGCGAAGTGTAGAATATGCGCTAGAACATCTGGAGGAAGCTAACTTTGACCCTGAGTTTTACCAAACGCACGAAGAAGATATTGCCCGAAAATTTATCCGAGACTACCCCAATCGCCCAATAAAGCGAAAACGTAAAGGAGCTATTGCTGCCTTATTCGGACTATAAAAACTTAAACTATGCACGGAAAAAGTATTATCCAATTAGTTGGCCTAGCTCTATTTATTGCTGGTTTTGGCTTTTTTATAGCCATTTTCTTTCTATCTAATTACCAGCTAACCGAAGAAGTTCTGCTGGAGCAGCTAGGTACAGAAGATGAAAAAAATATGAATGCGGCTGCCCAGCAGACTTCCACTAACAATAGCAAAGTTTCGCCTTCTACCTATCAGTTATCGATAGAAGGTGCTTCCGAAATGTTCGGTAAAACCTACGGAAGCAATTTCGCTTTCATTCGTGATTTGGAAGGAGCGATTCAGCAAGTAAACGAACAAGCCAAAGAAATCTACGGTATCTCTGATGAAGAAGTCGGCCAGATGGTAGAGAAGATTATTAGCGAGAACGACGGAACCTATCAGCTAGACGCGGCCACCTCTGTTTTTGGTAGCAGTGAGGTGGCAGAAGCTAAAGCTCAGAAGCTGCGGGATTACACTAACTGGCTGGAAGGACAGCAGTTCAGTAGTCAAGAAGAATTACAGAGCCAGCTCAGTGGTCAGATCAGCAGTATCAATAATGATATTGCTCGCCAAAAAGGTATTGATAAGTATCGATCCAAAGGCCTAAAAACTGCTATTGTTAAAGCTTCAACGGTAGGATTTATCGCCGAAAACAAACTTACCATATTGTTACTCACTTTTCTCACGGCAATTATTGGCTCGTTAATGTATTTGTTGCCAAGAGTAAAGGAGCATCCCGGAATTAAGAACAATCATATCTTTCATTCAGCCCTAAAACACCGAGGATGGCTGGGCATTATGGTAGGTACATTCTTGATTCTATTTTACATTGTACTGTACTTTTATCCATACTACATGACCAACTGGATTCTTCTGGTTGATCCGGTAAGTATAGCCCTTAGTGGAAATCCAGCGGGTGAGTTCTTCTTGTATGGCTTCTTGTATACGATCTGTATTATCGTAATGGGTATTCGGATGATTATCAATTATCGGCATAGTCGTTACCAGATTATCAGGACTATTTCGGTCATGTTTTTCCAGACCGCCTTTGCCTTCCTGATTCCCGAAATTCTCATTCGCCTCAATAATCCCTACTTCGACTTTAAAAACATCTGGCCACTCGACTATGATTTTTTCTTCCCCAGCAGCTTGAACCAACTTATTGACAATGGAACGCTAGGCCTGTTCATGCTGGTCTGGGGCATTGCTCTAATTATTGTAGCCGTTCCGGTATTCGTCTATTTCTTTGGAAAACGCTGGTATTGTTCTTGGGTATGCGGTTGCGGTGGTCTGGCCGAAACATTAGGTGACCCGTACCGTCAGTTATCTGACAAATCGTTGGGAGCCTGGAAAGTAGAACGTTACCTAATTCATGGAGTATTGGTTTTTGCGGTAGTCATGACTATTGGAATGATTTATACTTTCTTTACCGGAAGTGGCAGTTTGCTCGGAATTCCTACCTACACCATGGCCGAGACATACGGCTTTTTTATTGGGGCGGGTTTTGCTGGAGTAATCGGAACAGGTTTCTATCCACTGATGGGAAACCGGGTTTGGTGTCGCTTTGGCTGTCCGCTAGCTGCTTACCTTGGGTTAGTACAACGCTTCAAATCTCGCTTTCGCATTACGACCAACGGAGGGCAGTGCATCTCCTGTGGCAACTGTTCCACTTACTGCGAAATGGGCATTGATGTTCGGTGGTACGCCCAGCGTGGTCAAAATATTGTCCGATCATCTTGTGTTGGTTGTGGTATCTGTTCGGCGGTTTGTCCTCGTGGAGTACTCAAGTTGGAGAATGGTCCCGAAGAAGGCCGCTTTGGTATGCCCATCATCATCGGCAATGATAGCGTGAAGATTGACAGTACTACTCAGTCACCCGAGCTGAAACCAAAAGAGCCCGTTGAAGTAGGCTGATCTTATTCCATTTCCCAAACAGAACAGCAATAAGTTTAGTACTAACTTGCTCTCGCTCGAGTTGAATACTTTCTGTGCAGTGGTTTATCTTCACTTTTCTATATATGTCTAACAGTATAGGAGAGACATAGGTATCAGAATCACTTATAGAAGAGAATACTAGAGTGACGATTTACATGCAAGAGTTTCATCCCTTACTTTTTTATGCTCATAGGAACTTTGATTATCTTTTAGTGTTTCCTATATTTGCAGTCCTTTTCTGAAAAAGACTATAGCTAACGACGACAATACCATGAGTGATCTACTTACATTTGTAGAACAGGAGATAGCCCAGGACATCCGGTCTAATTTTCCGGATTTTGAAGCAGGTGATACTATTAATGTTCACGTGAAAATTAAAGAGGGTAACAAGGAGCGTATCCAGCAATTTCAGGGTACGGTTATCCAGCGAAAGAATCGAAATAGCAGCGGTGAAACTTTTACAGTGCGAAAGATTTCCAATAGTGTGGGAGTGGAGCGTATTCTTCCACTACTTTCACCTAGCATTGATAAAATTGAGTTGATCCGTCGCGGTAAGGTACGACGGGCCCGCTTGTACTACCTACGCGGACGGCAAGGAAAAGCAGCCCGTATCAAAGAGCGGCGGCGGCATTCTTCTAAATAGCATAAGAAAAGCGATGATAAAACATCGCTTTTTTATTTTGATATAAAGTTGATCGTATTGCTAGAGTAGAGTAACTATTATAAGTTTTTAGTGAACTTCTTACTGTACTTTTCTAGCTCCTCAACGGCTGTTTCAGCTATATCTTTAATTCGATCAAATCCTTCTTCCCATACATCTTCCAAATCATAGAGAGCATCATTGGCCGAGTCGTTTATTTTTTGCCGGTTTTTCTTGCCATTTTCGGGAGCTATGGTAAGCCCAAGTAAAGCTCCTGCTGCTAAACCAAGTACAAAGGCTATTAAGGTTTTTTCTTCATTGTTCATAGAAAAATAGTTTAGATAGAATAAAAAATTAATACTCTCATCAAAGTACGAAAAAAATAAGAGAACTATCTACCATGCAAACCCCAATTTTTAAATACTTTTACTACTACAATACGCTAGAGAGTATTGCACCCTTAATTACCTCTTCTTTTGGAATATCTACATATTCGTAAACCTAACTCATTTATTCAGGCGACTGTGCCGTTGCCTTCTTCTAAAAGTGAAAGTAATCGTGCTCTTATTATTCAGGCACTTTCCGAAGAAGAAATTATACTACATAATCTATCAGAAGCCCGCGATACTCAAACCATGCAACGCTTACTCCAGTCTAACAAGCCCGAACTGGATGTGCTAGATGCCGGAACTACGATGCGCTTTCTAATTGCGTACTGTACGGTAAAAAAATTAGGTAAAATCATCAAGGGTACTCCCCGGATGCACCAGCGTCCGGTACGTATTTTAGTAGATGCTTTGCAAGAAATTGGAGCGGATATTCAGTATTTAGAGGAAGAAGGATACCCCCCGGTACATGTGCGAGGTATGACCCTTGATCAGTCAATGAAGCACATACAGATGCGGGGTGATGTTAGCAGCCAGTATATTTCGGCATTGTTAATGATTGCGCCTACGTTTGATCGTGGCTTGTTGCTGGAGTTAGTAGGCAAAATCGGCAGTCGCCCGTACATCAATATGACGTTAGCACTGATGCAACACTTCGGTATAGAACCTACTTGGGAAAATGAACGAACAATCCGGGTGGAACCGTCTTCTTACCAGTCAGGAAACTACACTATTGAATCCGACTGGTCGGGGGCTAGTTATTGGTACAGCTTTATGGCTTTGGCCGAGCAGGGTGAAATAGTGTTAAAAGGATTACGAAAGGACTCATTTCAAGGTGATCAGGCGATTATAGAAATTATGGAGAACCTGGGAGTGCGCACTCAGTTTGAATTAGAAGGTGTTCGCTTAAGTAAACAAGGTGAGATAAAATCCTTTTCTTACGATTTCAGTGATTGCCCGGATTTAGCGCAAACAGTAGCGGTGACTTGTGCTGCTGCCGGAGTGCCCTGCACCATGACTGGTTTAGAAAGCCTACGGATTAAAGAAACCGATCGTATTGCCGCCCTACAAGCTGAACTAGCGAAAATAGGGGCGGGGTTAAATGAAAGAGGTAGTAGTTGGAACCTAATTCCACCGCAACAACTAACGTGGCCAAATGAGCTAACTATCGATACTTACGATGATCACCGAATGGCCATGGCTTTTGCGCCACTAGTAATGAAGTCGGAATTAGTTATTGAAAATCCGGGAGTAGTGAATAAATCGTATCCTCGGTTCTGGGAAGATTTACAAAAAGCTGGAATAGAAACTACCGAGCGGGAGTAACTACTGCCGCCGATTGCGTAGTAGCAGTAAGATTTACTGGGGCCTCTACTTTAGAATAGGTAGGGCAAGTTTGGTGAGAACAACTACTAGCAGCAGCCAGAAACAGGATAGCGACGGAAAACTTAAGTACTTTCATACGACCTTAGATTTGCAGATAAGCGTAATTTCGTTAAATTTTTTCATTTGCCGAAAAAACTACGACATTTTTAACATTTTTCATACAACGTGCAAAATTTCAACTTCGTTTACTTTTTCTTAATAACTTACTTACAAATTTCTTGCTTTACCGCAAATGACTACTTGTTCTGACTATCGTACTGTGAAATTTTCCATATTGAAGATGCACAATTTGCTAATCTGCTTTGCCTACGATCAATAGTGTTCGGTGTCCACTCATTTGCCTGAATCTGCTTAGTCATCTCGTATTGGCTGGTTTGATAGATAGCTTTTTTATCATCAAAAGGCAAAACCTCACATTGTCGGTTTTTATCATCTTCCAAAAGCGTGTAATTGCCTAATCTATAAACCACAGAATCGTGTATAGCAGGTGGAAAATCATTGTGGTAATTCTCACTGCCATTCTCTGGTAAAATATGTTCAATTGTTGCTGGATTTTCTTCATAGTCATAATCGTTTTGGCTCAAGTGATTTTCAATCTTAAAAAGAATATACCTAACAATCTTTTTCCCTCGTTTAGTACTGATCGATTTTGTCGAGAAATCATTTTTAAAATCAGTATCAGCAGGATACAGTGATTTTACTGATTGTGCAATCTGTTGAATTGAAATCATCTCTTCGTTATTCACCTTAACGGCAGCTTTATTGTAAACATCCTCTTTCAAATTTGTATGTAATCGCGCAATAACGGTATACCGAAAAGTTATAATACTCACCAGTTTAAGGACTTTAGAAAAATTCTCTAAAGAAAGGTTATTGTATGCGGAAATTAGCAATGGATAAGCCTGTATTTCCTTAAAAAGGGTCAACTCTTTAATTCTTTTTTTAACCTCTCGGTCTCCCTCCCAAAACGTATCCGCGTAGTTAGATAGCGCGTTATATAACTGCGCGTTTTCTTCTAATGAATCGAGAAGAAAAATTACATCGGGTGAAGAACTAATAGCCTCTTTTATAGCTCTAAATAAGTATTCTTGTCTGATGAGTTTATTCTTTGATATCCAATAATGACGCAGAAAAACAGGAAAATTATCTAGACCAATTATATTAATAATCTTCTTCCATTTATCTTTTATGTGAGGTAGGTCTACTTGTGTGGCAATAGAGAATAAGTAGTTCTTGAGCAAATCGGTAACAGTAAGGCCGACACCACGGGAGTTTAACGTCTCAAAAACTGTGTAAGCACTTAATTCATCCTCAACTACAATCTGGATGAACATTAGCTTTTCCGCCACCATCTTATTGAGAAAGTTGGCTACCTCTTCACCGTTAGCTTTCTCACCAAACGCCTCAGCAAGTCTATCCACAAAAAAATTATACGCTTGCCAGAGAAGTTTATCTGAATCTCTTAACGTATTAGTATTAGTGGGACTGCGAAAAACTAGCAGGTTAGACTGGAAAAAGCTGTTGTTGTTTTCATTTAGTTGCAATTTCGAAGAGTAGGTAAGAGAAGCAGGGTCTTTATCTCCAATAAATTTTCTCTGAAGTAACTCTATTCTCTGTTTATTATCTTCTACGTCTATACCTGATTTAACAAGTTTATTCAAGTAATTAGTAACGCTCAATACAATTAATATAAGCGTAGAAAACCGCTGCTGTCCGTCAATAACATGGTACTTCTTTTCTCCCATGTTTTGAAGAACGATCGAACCCATATAATGAACGCTCCCAGAATCTCTAATCCCTAAAATATCATTCCATAGATCTTCCCATTGGTCTTTTTTCCATGAATAATCTTGCTGATAAGGAGGAACCACATATGTTTTTCCATTACCAACGATATCACTCAAACTAACTGTGCTGGTATCCAAAAGATTGTTTACAGCCATAACGGTTTAAGAGCTTTATTTCTGCATGATAGTACTTCCTAATACTGTTATAACCACTTTAGGTTACTAAGCCCACACCTTGGTCCCCTCGGTGCAATTCTGGCAAATATCAATCTGCTGGCGCGATTGTAATAGCTGACCGCGGAACTGCTGATAAGCCTCACCGTACCAAATGTCCTGAAACGATTTTTCCTGCACTGAACCCAGTACGTGGTGAGCATCTTTATCGAAGCAACAGGGAACAATGCGCCCGTCCCAGGTCATCACGCAGGAATGCCACATTTTCCAGCAGTGATCCAGCAACTTATTTTTAATCGCGTAACTTCCGTTGGGTTGCTTCCGGTAGCGGGCGTACTTTTCTTGGGTAGGAATGAGCGGCGAACCTTGTTTGTAGTCGTAAATTTGAGCGGTTTTAAATCGTACTTCATCTACTCCAATTTTGTTAGCCAACTGTTGCACTTCAGCAATCTGGTGCTCGTTGGGGCGTACAACCAGAAACTGAAAAATGACGTGCGGGGTGCGCGAACGCAGCTTTTTTTTCCAGTGGATAATATTCTCAGTCCCTTCCAGCACTTTATCTAATCTACCTCCAATTCGGTACGATTCGTAGGTTGCTTGTGTAGTGCCATCGATAGAAATAATCAGCCGGTCCAGTCCGGAAGCTACAGTTTGGCGAGCGGCTTCACCGTTCAAAAAGTGAGCATTGGTAGAAGTAGCGGTGTAAATATTTTTCCGAGCTGCGTACGCCACCAATTCCAGAAATTGCGGGTGCAGATACGGTTCACCCTGAAAATAAAGCAGCAAATACAACAGCGTGGGGTGCAGCTCATCAATCGTTTGCCGG
>NZ_JBARYM010000675.1:0-7694 GCF_049647865.1 Tunicatimonas sp.
AAGCACTGTTTCCACCATCGATCGCTAAAATAGGTAATTGATGTACTCTAGCCTCCTGTAAAGCCATCCCAAAAGTTTCCATAGAAGCCGCTGAAATAAACAGATTAGATTTATGATAGAAGTTAGCCATCTGATGGAAGGGCTGACTACCGACTAAGTATACGTACTTAAGCCGCAAAGAATTTTCCTTAATAATTGAAATGCACTGTTGAGCGTAGACGGGTTCAATATCTAACCTTCCGACAATGGTTAATGAAAATTGGTCATGCTCTTTCACGTTCTCTACTAACCACTGCAACCAAGGTAGAATGCCCTTTCGCTCCACCAAGTTTGCGACCACTAGAGCATGAACCTTTTCAGTGCCACGCTTGGGAATAGCGGTTAAAGAAATATCTGTACCGGGTTCCGCTACGATAATAGGTTGTGAAACTTCTCGTCGCCGAAGGTAGTCCTTGGTAAAGTGGCTTGTTGCTAAGAATCCATCGAACCAATTGAGCCAAGGTTGCTCTTTTGCTCGGTATTTTTCGGCAGATTGACCTGTGGATGGGGAAAGGCTTTCTAAATGATGAACGATAAGCAGCGAACGCGCCTGAGACGGACGCAGCGATAGCACTTCTCGGATAGATTCTAATACTAGAGTATCTACCCAATACATCCCGACTTGGTCTTGTCGGATAGCCTGTAAATAATCATCGGCCGAAATAATTTCTACCGATTGTCCCACTTGTTGAAGAGCCTGAATAATACAGTCATTGTAAATATTTCCGCCCGAAGGCTGACTTCTTTCTTCCGGTAGTACGAAGTACCAGGGAGCGCGCATTATTTTACCGGAGCTTCGTAAGTTGCCCAAGCTACGTGCGATTCACCCAACGTGATTTTCAAACTACCACTGAATCGATCACTCACTGCCTCGCTGATGGTATCATGAACGTATTTAGCTAAAAACTCGGTAGTGGTTAGTTTACCTTCAAACTGTTTTAGCTCGTCCAGATTCTGATACTTGAGGGGAGCTAAGGCTTTTTGTAGTTCTTTGGTGGCAATATCAATATCAATCACAATACTGTTTTCGTCTAGCTGCTCGGCTTTAAATTCGGCATCTACCACATAGGTGGCTCCGTGTAGCTTTTGAGCGGGCCCGAAGGCTTCACTGTCAAACGAATGAGCAATCATCATATGATCGCGAATAATTACACTATACATAATTTGGCAGGAAATAGCGGTAAAAAATATATGTATGTTTAGCCAAGAATTTCACATTGCTGTCAATATAGTAGAAATCAGCCCAGATATTTTAATAGAACTAGCTGAAGCTGGAATAGTTGCATCAAGTAATTTGAGCTATTTTACTGAGAATAAGTCGTTTTAGCCTTCACAGTAAGCTAGATTAACAATAAGGGTTTACTTATTGACGTTTAATTTGTAACTTATATCTGAAACCTTACGCCCGGTTAAATATGTAAGAAACCTTTGAAGATAGCAGAATATCAAATGCCGGTTTCATTGAAATTTAATCTATTTTTGTGAGGCTAAGACAGGAGCAACAACAACTATCAATAAAACATCGCTTACTAAATTAAAGGCCAAGTCATGGAAAACTTTTTAGCGCTTTTCAGACAAATTCTGTTTTACGGAACCTTCGTATGTATCGGAATTGGAGTATTATTTCTTGTATACTTATTGTTCAAACTGGCTACTACTAGTAGCTACAAAGCTAAGTACGATTTTGTTAACCAGCGCGAGAAAAACTTGCTGTGGTACAGTAGTATCTCATTTATTGCCGGAGGTGCTTGTTACGTTACTTCAATTCTCGCTGCCGAATGGATGTACGTATTCGTAGGCCTGTTTGTCTCTATTATGTTCGGACTGATTATTGGCGTAGTAATTTACAACTATTTGGAGTATTACTATCCTACCTTTATTGAGGGGCGGTTAAATAAGTTGCGGTACGAGCCTCGTCGCTCTAAAGCAGGCAATGAAATGAAACTGCTGAGCGAGTCTGAAGAAGATGTATACCTAGACGAAGGGCAGCAAGCTGAGGAGAATATATTTTCAGTAGACTATGATGTGTGGATTGATGAAGATAGTGGCGAGACTCAGATTGAAAAATACAAAGGGCATTTGCACGCCGAAAAGTCGCCTACTTGTGGGTACTATACGCTGCGGGTAGTACGTGAAGAAATTATAGAATCACCCACTGAAGACAAAGAAGGAACCTTGATTAAGCACTATGAGTGCAGCTATACGAAGTATAAGACTCAGAAAGTATTCAATATTGCCAAGCTAAAGAAAACCCCCAAAGAAGCCGGCAAAACACTAGTTTCAGTTTAATTCAATTAATAATTAACAATGAACAATTATGTTCGACTTGTTCATTGCTAATTGCTAACTGTACATTATTAATTGTCAGGCGCAGCCCATCTTTCCACCATCTACGGTTAAGTTAACTCCGGTAATATAAGCTGCGGCAGGTGAGGCTAGAAAAGCTACTGCGTAACCGATCTCCGCCGGTTCGGCAAACCGTCCCACTGGAATCTGCTCTTTCATATTCTGCTCAATTTCTTCGGGGGTCTTCCCCTGATTGGTAGCTCTGTTTTTAATTAAGTCCCGAATACGTCCGGTTTCAGTAGAACCCGGTAAAATATTATTGACGGTAATTCCGTACTGCCCTAGTTCTTTAGATAAGGTTTTGGCCCAGTTGCCCACAGCACCTCGAATAGTATTAGAAACCCCCAATCCCGTAATAGGCTCCTTTACTGAAGTAGAAATAATATTGATAATCCGTCCGTAACCCGTATTCTGCATTTTAGGTAATAGCGCTTGTACCAAGATTTGATTACCAATAACATGCATCTCAAACCCTTTACGAAAAGCATCTAAACTAGCTTCATGGGCTGGGCCCGCCGGTGGCCCACCGGTGTTATTAACCAAAATATGTATTTCATTTTGCTGGCTGACATACTCTTGCAGCACGGACTTTAAATAATCTGGCTGCTGAAAATCTACTTGTAGGTAGCGATGTTGCTGTCCAGCAGAAGCGGATAGTTCGTTTAACGTTTTCTTTAGCTTCTCTTCGTTACGGGCTACTAGTGTGATTGTAGCTCCTAAGTTGGCCAGTTCTATCGCGCAGGCTTTGCCAATACCATCGGTACTGCCGCACACAACGGCATTTTTATTAGTCAAGTCAAGGTTCATGTAGCAAATGTAAGTAAATAGCCAATCAGTATAAAACTAGGCATAAAATAGATCTGTTTAGCAGAAAACAGTTACAGCTTAGCTCCGCTTGATCGCGAGAAAAGTACATATCATTAGTCTGTCAGAAAAGGAGGTAGCTAGTGCTCAAAACATTTAATTGTTAAAACGTATTAAGAAGGCGAAGAATGCCATTTACCAAGTAGGATGGAGCAACTGAAGAAAAGAGCACAAGAATACGATCAGGCCGACTAGTTAAAAGACTTCCGTCGGCAATATCACATACCTGAAGATGAACTAGGTGTAGAAAAAATCTATTTTTGCGGTAATTCGTTGGGCCTTCAATCGAAGGCAGTTTCTCTCGCAGTAGAAGAGGAACTGAAAACTTGGCGTACCGAAGGCGTTGACGGACACTTTGCTAAGCCCAATCCCTGGTGGACGTATCATAAGCGATTAAAAAGCTCGCTGGCCCATATTGTAGGAGCGAAAGAGCACGAAGTGGTAGCGATGAACAATCTGACTACGAATCTTCACCTGCTAATGGCATCTTTTTACCGGCCTACCAATAGCAGATACCAAATTATGATAGAAGGTGACGCGTTTCCTTCGGATCATTATGCTGTGGAAAGTCAGCTTCGTTGGCATGGCTTTGATCCGGCGCAAGCTTTGATTGAACTTCATCCTCGAGCTGGTAAGGAGGTATTGCATACGGAAGATATCTTACAAGCGATTGAGCAACACGCTGATTCGTTGGCATTGGTGCTTTTGCCCGGAATTCAATACTATACTGGTCAGTTCTTCGATATGAATGCGATCACAGAATCAGCCCAGAGCGTAGGAGCTACGGTAGGTTTTGATCTGGCCCATGCGGTAGGCAATGTGCCGATGCAGCTCAATAACTGGAACGTAGATTTCGCCGTTTGGTGCAGTTATAAATATCTAAATTCGGGGCCGGGCAACACCGGGGGAGCGTTTGTTCACGAACGGTACGCCAACGATACTCAGTTGCCGCGTTTGGCAGGGTGGTGGGGACACCGAGAAGAAGATCGATTTCAGATGAAATCAGGCTTTAAGCCGATGTACGGAGTGGACGGCTGGCAACTAAGTAATGCTAACATTTTGCCGCTCGCTGCCCAGCGGGTTTCGTTAAAAATTGTTGCCGAAGCCGGAATAGACCGAATTCGCAAGAAAAGTTTAAAACTTACCGGGTTTTTAGAAGAATGTATCCAGTCTATCGATCCTGAAGGAAAATATATTAATATTATTACCCCTCACAATCCTGAAGAACGAGGGGCGCAGTTATCATTAGTATTTGCCAGTAGAGGCAAGCAGGTTTTTGAAAAACTCACCCAATCCGGTATTATTGTCGATTGGCGAGAACCCAGCGTAATCCGGGTAGCCCCTGCACCACTATACAACACATTTACTGAAGTGTATCGCTTTAGCGAAATTCTTCGTGAAAACCTATCCTGATGAACGAAGGTAAAATGACTGTTTTGGGAGCAGGCCTATCCGGGGCACTGCTTAGCACTTTATTGGCTCAAAAAGGCTATCAAGTACAACTTTTTGAAAAACGATCTGACCCCCGAACGTTCGGTTTAGAAGAAGGACGATCCATCAATCTTGCTTTAAGTTATCGGGGTTGGAGTGCTTTAGAGCAAGCTGGGCTGCGAGAAAAAGTTCGTGATCAGGCGATTGCAATGCGGGGCCGGATGATGCACAACGCAACAGGAGAATTATCATTTCAGCCCTACGGCACCAAGGAGCAAGCTATTTATTCGGTATCGCGGTTAGGGCTAAGTCAGTTATTAGTGGAAGAAGCTGAGAAGGCTGGAGCAGAACTGTTTTTTCAACATCGCTGCGAAGAAATCTACTTAAACCGGGGTGAAGCATTGATTCACAACTTAAAAAATAAAACAGATACTTTAGCTCAGCCTAACTTGCTTATTGGGGCCGATGGTGCTTACTCCACGTTACGCACTGCCATGCAAAAAACACCTCGCTACAATTATAGTCAATCGTATATTGAGCACGGTTACAAGGAGCTGAGTATCCCCGCTAAAGATGGTGATTTTGCTATTGAACCAAACGCTCTACACATTTGGCCTCGAGGGGGCTATATGCTAATCGCGCTGCCCAATGCCGACAAAAGTTTTACCTGTACGCTATTTCTAGCTTACGAAGGAAAAGAGTCCTTTGCGGAGCTAAACAGTCCAACCGATGTAAATCGCTTATTTGAATCTCAGTTTCCTGATGCTTTGGCGGTGATGCCTCAGCTTACCGAAGAGTTTTTTCAGAACCCTACCTCTGATTTAGTTACTATTAAATGCTTTCCTTGGTCACGCTATGGTAAAAATGTGCTAATTGGCGATGCGGCTCACGCCATTGTTCCATTTTACGGACAGGGTATGAACGCCGGTTTTGAAGACTGTCGAATTTTTATGGAATTGCTGGCAGAACATAATCACGATTATGCAAAAATGGTAGAGCAATTTCAGGAGTTACGCAAGCCTGATGCCGATGCCGTAGCTGAACTAGCCTTGCAAAATTTTATTGAAATGCGTGATCTGGTAGCTGATCGGGAATTTTTAGAGCGTAAAAAAATGGAAGCTGAACTGCACCGTCGCTTCCCCGAACGTTGGATTCCATTGTATACGATGGTTACCTTTACCAACATCCGTTATTCTGAGGCATTGCGCATTGGGCAGCTACAAGATTGTATTATGGGTAAAGTAATGAAGCATTACAACTATGCCTCTGAACTTACCGACCAAGATTACGAACGCATTGTAGCCTTACTTGATGATGAATAACGATTGATGAATAATGACGAATGGGTATTTGATGATGAGTAGCAAAAAATTAAATATCATCAATCATCGCCAACGCTGAAGTGTCTTTGCAATCGATAACTTTATAAAGTGTTCCGTTGCTTTTGGTAAATAGGTAAAGTTCGCCCGCACTATCTAACCCAAACCGAAGGTCAACTCGTTTGCTTTTAGCTAGATTCTCCAAATCGGTAGTTCGTCCTTCAAACTCAATACTCAACTGATATACCTGAGCTTGTTGGCCAAGTTCCATCTCATCTACCTCGGAGTAGAATATTTTACCGCGAGGAATATCGCCAAAAACATATTTACCTTCCAGCAATGGCACTTCGATTCCAGCGTACACAAAGCCGCCCGAAACCGCATTACCTTCATCATGATCGTACTGGGCTACGGGATACACGTAGCCCGAATCGTTGGCGGGAAGTGGGTAAACCAATTCGGGATTGGCCATTGGATCAAATAGTAATGTACCCTCTCGGTTGGGCCAGCCGTAGTCACCTCCGGCTACGCCTAGATTTACTTCTTCAACGCTATGTTGACCAATATTGGAAATAAACATTTTATTAGAACCCGTACGGTCCCAAGAGATACGATGAGCGTTACGAAAGCCCCGCGCCCAAACCTCAGGTACCGCCGCAGGATCGTTCACAAAAGGATTGTCAGCCGGAATACCGTACTGACCGTTGGCACTATCATCACCCAATGGATCAATACGCAGTACACTCGTCCAGACCTGCTCTTTAGTATCGCATAAAAACGGGTAACGCATACCCGCTCCCCCGTCGCCCATACCTAAGTAAAGCATACCATAATCTGCCTCACCTGATGTTACTAGCGGGTTAAAAGCTATTTCCTGAAAACCATGAACATGAGAAACCATATCTACCCGCAACAATTCTCGCTGGGTACCGGAAAAGCTTTCAGATTGAGGATTATTAGTCTTCCATTCTATCAATACCCACTGTAGCTTAGTATTGATACTATCGGGGAGTGGAAAATCTGCCGGAGCCGTATTGGCTGGCTCCGTGTGGGTAGTGTAGAGCAGACCATTTTTTTCGAACTCAGGGTGGAAAGCAAAACTTCCTAACCCGGTGCCGTAGCCCGGAATATGAATAAAGTCAGCGTATTCGCTATTCATATCTAGGTACACTTGCGGAGTGCGATCGGTAATTTCGTAGAGTTTGCCTCGTAGATCATGAATAAAAAGGCGTTCACTCTGGCTACCCTCTATTGCTAATAGTTTATTAATTCTCGCTAACGGAGGAATAGTATCGCTAGCAGGTAGCGTAAGTACTTCTTCTAGTACCAAGCGAAGGTCTGCCATCGGTATTTTTGCTTGCACTGGATTCAGTATACCGCCCGGCCGGTTGTTTTTACTCTTCTTCTGCCCCTGTGAAAATTTATGAATGAATCCAAGAATGTGCTCAATTTGCTGATCATCCAGCATGGTAAACGCTGGCATATATTGATTGTATTTTTTGTATAGTTCCTGAGCACGCTCATCGCCACCGTCTATCATTTCGGGTGCATTACTAATGAACGATACTAGCCAATCTTTGTCTACATCATTGGTAACCCCACTTAAGTTAGGACCAATGTTAGTCTCCTGAAAATTGTGGCAAGCCGCGCAATGCTGATTGAACAACTCTTGCCCATGCTGTACCGATAGTTCAT
>NZ_JBARYM010000676.1:0-11491 GCF_049647865.1 Tunicatimonas sp.
ATCTCAAGATGACTCAACGGTGCTGCGTAAAATATACGATGAAACGCTGTTGCGCGGGGAAGCATACGAAAATCTTCGCAGCCTTTGTAAAGATGTTGGGGGCCGAGTAAGTGGCTCGCCCGAAGCGGCGGCTGCCGTTGAGTGGGGTCGACAACTGATGCAGCAGTATGGGTTTGATAGCGTTTTTCTTCAACCTGTAATGGTTCCCCACTGGGTACGTGGTCAGCAAGAAGTTGGGCGTATTGTTAATTCTCAGAAGTTAGGAACGCGGGAAGTAAATATTACCGCTCTTGGTAACGCGGTAGGTACCGGAGATGCGGGGGTACTGGCCAACATTGTTGAAGTTCATACTTTTGAAGAATTAGCCGACCTGGGCGAAGAAAATGTTAAAGGCAAAATAGTATTCTTCAACCGTCCGATGGATCAAACCCAAGTTCAAACCGGTTCAGCCTATGGTTTGGCAGGTAATCAGCGGCGCGGTGGTCCTTCGGAAGCAGCGAAATACGGTGCAGTAGGCGTAATTGTCCGCTCACTCTCCACAGCGTTTGACGATTATCCTCACACCGGAAGCACGGTCTACTCATTTAATATTCCCAAAATTCCAGCCGTGGCTATCAGTACGAACGATGCTGACTTACTTAGTAAAACACTGGAAGAAGAACCTACTCTTTCTTTCTATTTAGAGACTCACTCTGAAATGCTGGATGATGTACTTTCCTACAATGTGGTAGGTGAAATCACCGGAAGTGAATACCCGGATGAATACATCATTGTCGGCGGTCACCTGGATTCGTGGGATTTAGCCGAGGGAGCTCACGACGATGGGGCTGGAGTGGTTCATTCTATCGAGGTGTTACGCACGCTTAAGGCAATGGATTATCAGCCGAAGCGGACCATTCGGGCAGTACTATTTATGAATGAAGAAAACGGATTGGCGGGAGCGAAAAAGTACGCTGAATTAGCCGAAGAGAATAACGAACAACATCTGGCCGCAATGGAATCCGACGCCGGTGGGTTTGCTCCTCGCGGGTTTGGGCTGGATGTAAGCGAAGCCGCCTACGAGCAAATTCAGCGCTGGAAACCATTATTTGATCCCTACGATCTGCATAAATTTAATAAGGGCGGTAGCGGAGCGGACATTAGTGCTCTTAAGCCGCAAGGCGTAGAATTAATTGGATTACGGCCCGATTCTCAACGCTACTTCGATATGCACCATTCTGCACTGGATGTGTTTGAGATTGTTAATCGTCGGGAACTCTTGCTGGGAGCGGCTGCTATGACTTCATTGGTTTACCTGATAGACCAGTACGGCTTAACTGAAAATCAGCCTTCCGCCTCCGGGACCGGTGAGTAAAAAATAAACATTATTGTCCAACGATTTATTAGACTGCTAGTGGTAAAAATTTACCTC
Organism: Tunicatimonas sp.; assembly: GCF_049647865.1. Lineage (NCBI taxonomy): Bacteria > Pseudomonadati > Bacteroidota > Cytophagia > Cytophagales > Catalimonadaceae > Tunicatimonas > Tunicatimonas sp. The sequence goes on from NZ_JBARYM010000676.1 coordinate 1,412, forward strand.
AATAGTACATTGTAAAGCGAAAGGTTCTTCTTAGTGCCACTTAGCATTAGCAAGTGGTTTTTTCTTACCCTCCTATATAAGAAGAGAAAACTCAGATAGATAGATTAATAGCATAAATGTATAAATAAATCTATTATATATTAAAATAATTAAACTAAAGTGCTTATTTTTACATTTTAATTGCTTAGAAGTACTAAGCTATTCTACAATAGACGAGTTAGTATGTATTACCAAATCAAGCGGTTAACGCTGCTTTTTTTTCTTCTTAATGCGACTTTTTCTTACGCCCAATTTGAGAAGCAAACACTGCTACAGGCTGATAGTGCTGAGGTAGTCAATAGTGAAAATTATCGCTCAATTGCTTTTTTAGATGCTGATCAGGATGGCGATGAGGATATTGTGGGGGAAGTTGTTTCAAGTCCAGCTTTTACCCCCATCAATATAAACTTTAATAGTTTGTTAGAAGACAATGCCCAAGGTTGGAATAACCTTCAGCAATCTCCGCAGGCAAATACCAGTATTGCTCTTATCGATGCCCAAGCAGAAGCTACCGGGGTAACTCTTACTTTGAAAACTAACTGGAATGGGGCTGGTCAGAGAGGATACGACGATGACCGGCGGGGTTTCTACCCTCGAGCAGTAACTCGATCTTATTATTTTACCAATGGCACCGAAGAGATAACTATTTCGGGGTTAGATCCAAGTCAGACTTATAAATTCAGCTTTTACGGTAGCTCTTTCTTCGAGGGAGAGCGAAGCGCAGTATACCGCATTGGCAGTCAACAAGCTGAATTGAACGCCTCATTTAATACGAATAGTATTGTTACAATTAGTAACGTGACACCCAGTAGCGCAGGAGTGGTTACATTGGAAGTTGCTAAAAAGGCAGGTTCTGACTTTGCATTCTTAGGGGCGATGGTGATTGAATTAAATCGGCTGGAACCTCAACAATATAAATTATTGACAAATAATGGGCGAACTCCATTTGCCCCCGGGTTAGTCATTGACGAAGCAGCTAATTGGTCATTTGGGAAAGTGGCTGATCTTAACCAAGATAACTATCCGGATATTGTGGCCTACGATACTGAAGAGCAGCAACTACTGTGGTACGAAAACCAAGACGGCGTAAGTTTTAGTAGGAAGGCCGTTAGTAGCGTAGATATTTCGTATATCAGCGAAGATCAAGTTTTTATTCTGGACATTGATCAAGATAATGCGCCGGATATTTTAATCAAAGAAGGCAATCAACTCTACTGGTACAAGCAAACAAATGACGCTTTTGCTGAGCGAGCACTGTGGGCCGAAGGTGGTAAGACTGATTTAGCTGATGCGCCAGTAGTGCGTGGTGATATTGATGGAGATAACATCCCAGATATTGTCTGGCACAACAATCAACAATTGTATTTCTTAACTAGCCAAGATGCCTACTCGCTAAACGATTCAATGAAAGTAGTAGGAGTAGATAGCCCAATAGCTCTTTCGGTAACGGACATGAACGGAGATGAAAAAGCCGATATAGTAATTACAGAAGAATACAACTGGACGGGAAGCTATCGCATTGGATACCTGGCGAATAGTGAAGGCGGTTTAGTAGGCACTCCAGTATTCTTACCAATCAATGAACCCAATTGGCTTAATCTTCGTCCCCACCGCTTGTTGGCAGACGATATAGATCAAGATGGTGATCTGGACTTTTATATTTACCTGACCCCTGAAACTGGTGGAATATTTCCTGCCCAAACCGGATGGCTCGAGAACCAGGGCAACTGGCAGTCAACGCAGTATCACGCGCTCAGCAACGCTGAAGCTCAGTGGACTGATATTGATCAGGATGGCGATCAAGACTTAATCAGCAATGCGGATAATTCAACCGGTATTGATTGGCTCGAAAACGCTAAAAGTGCCTGGGATAGTACTGTTTACCAATCGGTCAATCGTCCAGTGCTTGACAAAATTATCCACGTAGTTGCGGAGCGCACCAATGACGCACTTACTGGCTTAGCGGTTCAATCTACTCATTATGTAGCTGAAGTTACTCTTCAGCAGGGAAATATACTACCCCCCCAAATTCAAACGAAGCTGAATACGGCTACTGCTTCTTTTACTCAGGCTGACATTAATGCAGACGGAATAGCCGAGCTGTTCGTCACCGATGTAAATGCTGAAGGGTTTACCGTAGTACGGTGGAAGAATTCGGCTAGTGGACTAATTCAGGAGTTTGCTACCCACCGAGGAACACCCAATTCCAATAGTATTTTTGCATTAGAGAGTGGGTTACTATTTGCCCCCATAAACGAGGCAGGTGATCGGTATGGTTGGTGGAAACTTACCACCGGTAGGTTTGTACGAGTAGGAACGATAGAAGGGAAAGTTACACAATTGGTAGATATCAATGCTGATGGTGCTATTGATGTGCTGACCGATAGTGGTTGGTACCGTAATGCGTCGAATACGCAATTAGTGCAAAATACTACCGCTAAAGGAAATTACGCAACCGATATGGATGGGGACGGAGATGTAGATATTGTTGAAGCACCTGAAGCTGGTATCAAAACATGGTATGTGAACAATGGTAACGGCAGCTTCACTAGCAAAACCTTTGATATTGGAAGCGAAAAAGTGTTGGCCTTTGCTGATTTGAATAATGATGACGTTGCTGACGTTATTCAATCTTCTACAAACGGCTTAATTTGGCGAACGCACACCGACGGAAATGGTACATTCGGGGCCAGTATTATCATCGACAACTTTGCTGCGAGTCATATAAAAGCACTTGATATGGATGCTGATGGAGATATAGATTTAATTGCTCACAACCAAAAAGTAATTATAAAGTATAGAAATACTTTGCAGCATCAGGAAAATACAGAACCAAAAGTACAGCAAGCAATTGAAGATCAGGTAACTAAAACGGACACCATTTACCAATTTATGATACCTGATAGTGCTTTTAAAGATGACGATACCGGCGACGTACTTACTTATTCAGCTCAACTGAGCAATGAAGATGTACTGCCCACGTGGCTCACATTTACTAGCGCCTCCCGAACTTTTGCTGGTACACCGGCACTAAGCGATACTGGAACGGTAACTATTCAAATACAAGTTGCTGACTTAGAGGGAGCTACCGCTACTCAAGAGTTTGATTTATTAGTGGTAGTGGGAGATTCTACAAAGCTGGGTGACGGGGGCGAAGAACCACCGAACCCCATAACTGGAATTATAGATGAACCAAATTCAGCACTAATTCTGTACCCAAACCCAGTGGAGCAAGGGCAAGCTATCATCATCAAAAATTTACCAGTTTATGGGTTCACGGAAGGACGATTATACTCTACTCAGGGGAAAGAACTGATGAATATTAAGAGGGGAAGTCGGCAAATTGATAGCTCTTCGCTAACCTCGGGGGTTTATTTATTAGAACTGAGGGGTGGGCAACATATCTACCGTCGCCGAATTATTGTGAAGTAGCTTTCTTCATCAGAAACTGTACTTCAAAGAGAGTAAAAAGTTGCGTCCGGTCTCATCGGCAAAGTAGCGTAAACGATCGGTGTAATTGCGGTACGAAGTATTTAAAATATTTTGTGCCTGTAACCCAACTGTGAAGTGATCAACCTGACCTGACCACGCCAAATCAAGTAAAAAATACCCATCAGGTGGAGGAAGGATATCAAAGATAGTATCATTCTCGGCAAATAGGTTCTGTTCAGATGCTTCGACTTCTAAAATATCTCGGATAGGAATAGTTCGGGGTGCTTGAAATTGCCGAAAAGTATAATGCGCGCTAATGCTCCACGATGATTCATCCAGCATTCCCCACCTACCTCGCCTTTGGGATAGCTGATACCGCAGGTTAGCGGGAGGAAGTCCTACAAAGTATTCGCTATTGGTAACGTTCTTCGCCCATAAGTAACTTCCCTGAATTTTAGATGATAGATGGTGAGCATGCTCTAGTGTAGTGCTAGCATCTATGCCCATTAGTAAAGCATCATCTTGATCATAAATAAAAAAGGGAAAGGCACCACGAATAGTTTGGGTAATACCGGTTGGTTTAGTATAAATGTAGTTTTGGATGTAGTTAACGTAAGCAGTAATCTCAGTTTGCCGGTTTTCTTGGGTTGATTCGTAGGTGCCAATCCATTTAAATCCAACTTCAGAAAATACCGGATGCTCCTCTTGGGTCAGAATATCGTCAGTGCTAATAGAACCGTTCTCCTGAAAAGCGTATCGCCAAAGACCGTACTCAATCGATGCCTGATGACGGCCAAAACTGTATAATTCTGATATGTTAGGTGGGCGCCAAGCAGTACCCAAATTAGTACGGAGTGTTTCGTGATCGCTTAGCTGCTTAACCAATCCCAGGGTGGCGGTTACATTCTGAAATATAAGTTCGTTTCGGTAAATATCGTTATTCTGCTCCCGGCCACGAACCGACAAATTCTGATAATCGTAGCGAATGCCCCCTTCCAACCAGTCATCCCCCAACGGGCGACGCTCAATCAAGTATAAACCAATACGGTTGACGTTAAAGTTAGGAATGAAAGGAGTCGTATTTGTACCGGGTAAGTTGTTATTATCTTGAACTAAACCCTGCATCCCAAATCGTCCCTCCCATTGATAGAGGGAGGGGTGCTCCCAGGCAGCATCCAACGAGTGAGAGGTTAGAACCAAATCTATTGCCGGGCGCAGATTATTAGTCCCTCGGCGCACATCAAACTCTTGTCGGCGGTTATGTTGGAAAGCATACTGAACTTCAACGGATTGATTCTCCCCAAACCACTGTCCCCGCACTTTTGCCATGTTGTGGCGCACTCGCTGACGAGGATTCTCAATTTCGTAGGAAAACGGCTGAGTAAGTGGCGGGGGAGTTTGTTCAATAGCATTAACTAAATCGGTTAAATTTCCGGTTACCGCTCCGCGTAAAATACCTAGTTCTTGATCAAAATGGCTGAAGTAAGCTACCACATCAGTATTGCCCCAGTGCAAACGGGTAGTAAAAGCTCCGCTTTGCTCCCGCTTTCCAGTATTAGTAAGCTGATAATCCGGAGTGTGCAAGTCACCCTGACGAACTACGGAAGCCTGCCCCATCAGGGCTATGTGGTGGAAGCCCTTTTGCAATTGAACAGTTCCTTCGCCTGATCTACCGTTCGATTGACCTACCGCCTGGACTTCACCTTGTAGAGAAGTTAAAAAATCTAGTTTAGGTGGCTCAATCAGCAGTACACCACCTAAGGCTTCAGGGCCATAACGAACCGTGGCAGCTCCCTTAACAACTTTAATGTTCTTTGCTAAAGATGGATCAATTTCGGGTCCGTGCTCTGCCCCCCAATTCTGAAATTCGTGGCGAACACCGTTGTTTACAATGAGCACTCGATTGCTGTGTAAACCGTGAATAATTGGCTTCACAATATTCTGCCCGGTCTTTAGTACGGAAACCCCCGTAATTTCACCAGCCAAATCTCCCAATGACTGCGATTGATGAGTAGCCAGCTCTTGAGCAGATAATCCACTAACGGAGCTGGAAAAAAGTTCACCGGTCAGAACTTCTTCTTCTATCACTACGCTTTTAAGTACTAAGCTATCGGAAGCTAGAAGGATTTGAGGATTCTTATGGAATGGGTCGTGGTGATGAATTGCTGTTTTATAACCTACAAAAGAGATCACTAAGTCAAACTCTCGGTAGCATACCTGAGTAATTTTAAAGTGTCCAGCTTCATCGGTAACCGCCCCTTGCGTGGTTCCCTCTATTTGTATTGAAGCAAACGCTAACGGCTGTTGGTTACCAATATCAAGCACTCGACCTTCCACTTGGTATTGACACGAGTCAGGAATATTCTGAGAGAACCCAACTACGGTTGAGCAAATAGCTCCCACTAACAGTATAAATAGCTTCATTCGTGGCAAGCTTGGCATTGCCCTTTTACCAGTAGAGCTACCTCATTAATCTGATAGCTTTTGGGAAGCGAAACTTCTGGTACCAAATGCTCTGGTAAACACTCGGTCCGTCCGCAAACAGTACAGGTAAAATGAATATGGTCGGAATGATGAGCGGTTGCATTCACCTGTTTATCGGTAAGCTGCTGTCGGATGTCTTCGGAAAAACCAAAATAGGCTAGCTCACCATCGTGAGGAATGAGATGTAAAATTCTCTTTTCAATAAAAGTGTGAAGTGTCCGGTAAAGCGTTACCCGATCGTACTGAGGCAACTGATTTTCTAAATCTTTGGCAGATAAAGCATAATTAGATTTCAAGAAAAGTCCAACAACATCACAACGTCCGGTAGTGATGCGAAGCTGATGGTTGTGTAGTATTTCTTTTACTGCCGTAGCATTCATGCCAGCAAAGGTAATAAATATGCAAATAAGTTGCATCACTATAGGCTTGCTTCTACATCAAAAAAATATGCTTTTTTGTTTATCAACTAACCACTTTAGAAAAATTCTGAATAAGCCATCCTGACGAACAAGCCCAAAACGATGTAGTTCTCAGTTTAGATTGGTAATAACATCTATTTATGGCTTCACTAAAGAAGATTATAATGGCTTTACCAGCGCTGGTTGTTTTCCTACTAGTTAGTGCAGTACTGCTTGAGCTTGCCTGTATCTACGGTCTGACTCATTCATTGCTCGCGGGTGCAACTGCGGATATCAGTGTCTATCTACTGATTATTGTAGTATTAGGAGCCATGATAGCCATTGGCCTGACAGTAGGAAACCATTTGGCTAAATTATGATAATTAAAAAACAAGAACTAAAAATCTAATGAATACTAAAAAGCAGACCCGAAAGGAATTCTTAACTGACGCTAGTAAACTGGGTGTAGCGGCGGTAATTGGAGGTACTTGGCTCAGTGCCTGCGGATCATCTTCCGAACAATCAGAGAACTACTCGCAGAAGGATGACGATGCTACCATGGCTATACAACAGGAAGCGGAAGCAGAAATAAAAGCGGAATCTCGCATTGATGACTTAGCCGGCACCGATGGATGCAATGATCTATCTGGCCTTACCGAAAGGGAAATAAGTATGCGAGAGCAACTTGAGTACATTGCTCAAAGTGAAGATCCAAAGCAGGTGTGCAAAAACTGTCGCTTCTGGCAACCGGCTCAGCCCGGTGATAACTGTGGTGGCTGTCAACTAATTAAGGGACCTATTCACCCGAATGCTTGGTGCAAGTCGTGGATGGCTTTGGCCGCCGGAGAAACCCAAAATGTAGTGGAACCTTCGTGAGGAAGTATTATTGAGTTTAAAGTTCAGAGTTCAAACTTACATAACTTAAAACTCTGAACCTTAGCACCACACACTATAACACAAAACAAAATATTTATGAGAAAGAGAAAACAAACCCGAAAGGAATTTCTAACCGATGCAAGCAAACTGAGCGCGGCGGTTTTAGTAGGGACTACCTGGCTTAGTGCTTGTTCTAGTCCATCTGGTCAATCAGAATCAGCTAACACAATGGAGGAGCCAGCTACTGAACCGGAGCCTGCCGTGGAGGAAACAAAACCAGCCCCCACCCAATTAGAGGCTAATGCCTGCGATGATCTGTCGGGATTGACCGAGCAGGAGATTGCGATGCGAGAGCAGCTTCAGTACGTAGCGCAGAGCGAAAAGGAGAATCAAGTGTGCACCAACTGTCGCTTCTGGCAACCAACTGAGCAAGAAGGAACCTGCGGGGGCTGTCAACTGATTAAAGGACCTATTCATCCGAACGGTTGGTGCGCCTCGTGGGTAGCCATGCCTGCTGATGCTTCGTAAGTAGTATTGTAAAGCTCGTGTGTTCCGGTGTTCAAGCAAGGTTAGTAGTTTTGAACACTTGAACACCGTTCCACGGCAGCTTGAATACTAAATTTAACTAAGATCATTGCAGCTTTAGATATCTGCCCCTACCTTCGTAGCTGATTTGAGAAGTTGGCTGCCCCATATCGCCTTTAGCCTGTGTGCATTGATGAGCCTGAATATTTTGGCAATTCCGTTGACGTACCTGGATTTTACGCTACGTCAGGATTACTACGCCAATGTGCTTTGTCAGAATCAAGATCAGCCTATTGCGGTCTGTGGGGGGCAGTGTTTTGTAGATAAACAGGTAATGCTACTACAGACCACCACTCAACCTTCTTCGGACGCTGCTCCGATGGCTCCTACTTTAGAAATTGATTTGTCGGTATACGTAGCGAGCCAGCTACTGCACTTTACTTCTAATCAGTATCTATCTGAGTCTTCTAGCTACTCAAATAGATCCATTTCCTCTTCCACCGATCATCCGGTATCAGTTTTTCACCCACCCCAAGGGTGAACTGCCTTTTTTTAATTTTCCGATAAAAATAACAACGTAATCACCATACTACCTGCTACCAAGGTTGGTAGTGAAGAGTATGTAGTTCGCGTCTATTACTGCGTAGCAGTTAAATACTACTAAAAATGAAAATTCAAAATATTCTTTTAGGGTTAGCTCTATGGTTAACAGCTGCTCAAGCTACATTTGGGCAAAGGCATAACTCAGTTGCCGAGAAAGATTTGCTAGAGATTCAAAAGCTAGAGAGCGATCTGATAGCGGGAAAACATACCAAGGTAATGAATCAGGTGTTCGGCACCCCCCAATATAATATTCAAACGATTGGCATTTTGGTATACGATGGGGTGAATGATCTGGATATGATGGGACCTCGCTACGTTCTAGGGGGAATGGGAGTAAGAACGGAGCTAATTGCAATAGAATCCGGACACGTTAAAACGATCAAAGGAATTGAAATTGTGCCCGATAACGTTATCGATTCAGTTAACCAATTGGATATATTAGTAATTCCGGGTGGATTTCAGCAAACCCTAAAAGCTACCTATAACCAGCGTATCTTAGACTGGATACGAAAAATTGACGAAAGCAGCACGTTTACTGCTTCAGTTTGCACCGGAGGATGGATACTCGGGGCTACCGGATTACTGGAAGGAAAGAAGGCGACAACCAATTGGTACCAAGCCGAAGAGATGCTTAACAAGTACGGAGCTACTTTTACCAACGAACGGTTTACCCGCGATGGAAAGTATTGGACTTCGGCCGGAGTAACCGCTGGAATGGATATGTCGTTAGCGATAATGCAGGAAATTTGGGGCGAAAACTATACTCAAGCTCAAATGCTAGATATGGAATATGATCCGGCCCCACCAATAGCGGGCGGAAGTCCCAAGAAGACCGATGCCGTAGTCCACTGGATGTTAAAAAGCATGTACGATGCTGGACTTACGACATTATTAGATAGTTTAGAAAACGCAAATAAAAATTAATAATATGAACCGATTACTCACCGTTATCGCTTTAATAATCTTTTTAGTTGGCTGTCAAACTGCCTCAAATAAGGAAACACCCGCTAATCTCTCTGAAGCTCAGGAAATTTATGCGGAAGCAATGGAGGTTCATGATGAAGTAATGCCCCGTATGGGCGAACTCATGCAGTTACGACGAGCAATAGAGAATAAGGTGGATTCGCTAAATCAAATAGATTCTGCTGCCTACGCTGACACAGTGCAGTACATGCAGTTCGTAGTTCGAAATCTACAGTATGCCGACCAGGGCATGATGCAATGGATGCGCAACGTAAAAAAGGTGCCCGGATTAGAGGAAGCCCAAACGGCCTATCAAGGCGAAATGGAAATGGAAGAAGCGGATACTACTAACATCGTTCAGGTTCAGCGAAGCCAGAAAACGGCCATTGAGCAGGTAAAACAGCAGATGGAAAGTAGTATTAAAGAAGCAAAATTGTTAGTGAATAATGATTGATAATAAATGAATAATAAAACATATATTCATTAACAAGCATTAAACACATGCGAGCTGTTACTATCTTATTTATACTGGGGCTAAGCTATTCAGGGTTGTGGGCGCAATCCGTTCGAGTGATTGGTGCCATGAAGCAGGTAAAGCAATTGGGCGACCTAGATGGGCAAGTACAGCTAGATACCTTAATTGGGCAGAATCTCTACGCAATAGGTCCAGTAGCTCATTTGCGGGGAGAGAGTCTGCTTTGGAACGATACGACTTATGTTTCTCAGGTCATTGAAGAGGAAAATATCGTAGAAGTTATTC
>NZ_JBARYM010000677.1:0-3175 GCF_049647865.1 Tunicatimonas sp.
GTTTTAAAGTTGAGGAACAGTCTATCCCTATTTTTGGGCAGAAATTTCATTACAACCAGCCAATCGATTGGCACTTGGATATTTCATCGCAAAGCCGGTTTCCTAAGGTATTTGCTAAAGACATTAATATTAGAACGAGCGAGTACGGCAGTGCTAAGCACGTATGGGAGGTGAACAGGCTTCAGTTCTTACCTTTATTAGGACTTCAGTATCGCTCTACTAATGACCAGAAGTTGATACAGCAATTTCAAACCATTGTTCAGTCATGGATTGATGACAACCCATATTTAGTAGGAGTAAATTGGTACAGTAATATTGAAGTAAATATTCGGCTAATTGTATGGTTCTTTTGCTGGGAGCTATTTGACGTAAATGCACTAATACAAAGTAATAGCCAGTTTAAAAAGTTCGTAGAAGAACAATGGGTTCCTACTATTTACCTGCATTGTCTATATAGTCACCAAAACCCTTCGTACTACTCTTCCGCTAATAACCATTTGATTAGTGAATATGCTGGCTTGTTTGTAGCGGCTTCTTTCTGGAAATTTGACGAGTCCGAAAAGTGGTTGAAGCACGCTAAGACTGGTTTGGAAAAAGAAATTATTCTTCAGCACTCTGATCGTGGAGTGAACAAGGAAGAAGCCGCGGAGTATATTCAGTTTATTACAGATTTTTTCCTAATTCCATTTGTGGTAGCTAAAAATACTGACAATTTCTTTTCTAACACTTATCAAAATCAGTTAGAAAAGATTCTGGATTACATCTTTCAAATGATGGATGTACGAGGAAATATTCCGTATTATGGTGATGAGGATGATGGAAAAGTAATTCTCTTGGAAGAGGGGCATCCCGATAATTTTAAGTCACTGCTCGCATCAGGTGTAATATTATTTGGTAACAATCATTGGAAGAGCAAATCAGCGGGATGGGATGCTAAGAATGCAGTGATGTTCGGCGATACAGGAAAACGAACCTTTGATGGGGTAGAAGCTAACTTAACAAATCAATTCTCAAAATTATATACTGAAGAAGGTCACTTCTTTCTGCGTAAGCAACAGGGTAAAGAAGAAATATACGTGCATATGGATGCGGCCCCACTGGGTTTTTTATCCATTGCTGCCCACGGACACGCCGATGCTTTAGCTTTTGACGTGCACGTAGATGGATATCCGATTATTACAGATGCAGGCACTTACACCTATCATACTGATGCCGAATGGCGCAACTATTTTATCGGAACATTAGCCCACAATACTATCCGAATTAATCAGACCAATCAGGCTAAAAGCACCGGACCTACTATGTGGATTGAGCACTATCGCACCGAGGTTATCAAAAGCGAGTCTACTGACTTATGTGATACCATTGTAGCTACACATAATGGCTACAAGAAAGTAGGTCTGACTCACCAGCGAAGTTTGGTATTTGATAAGCAAACCGACACTATTACGATCACCGATAATCTTGCCGGTAGCTCTTCTCAAGAATACTCGTTAGAGTTTCCTTTGCACCTGCACCCTGAAGTAGAAGTGAAAAACGCTGGAAGTAATCAATTTCTTCTTCATCACGCTCAGTCTCGAACTCTAGAAGTACAGTTTGATTTAGCTTTGGATGTTCAGGAAATTTGTGGACAGACGAATCCTATTTTGGGTTGGTACTCGCCTTCGTTCAGAATTAAAGAACCGACTTCGGTACTTTACGGTAAAACTACCTTTTCGGGAACAACAACTTTAGTTACTAAACTTCTGATAGGAATGTAGCAATTTAATTCAGACTGACAAGCAGTTGCTATGCAAAGATTCAGTCATTAGTTCGAGAGTGAAAACAAAGAGCTTCGGCATAAAGCAAGGCGGGACCTCCCAGACTAGGCACTTTTTCTAGCATTTGGTTACAGCTACAAACTGAAAAAGTGACGCTTCGAACCGCTGAAAAGTCAATTAAAACAAAAGAGCGGAGTAGTATGCACCATTCCGCTCTCAGTTTGAGTGATTCTCCTATTATTTTCCCCTAGCATTGGGAGCGGGTGAAATATGTCTGATGTGAATGTCGCCAGGCTGAGTTTCAAAATAGATACTTTTCCCTTGCTCAGTAGCAATTGCGCTGGATACAAAAGCACCGTCACGTTCAACAATCCATTCGCCCGGCAATACATCAGCCATTAAAACTTTAAAAGTTTTCTCAGCTTCACCATCTAGTTGAAAGGAGGCATCGCTTAATAAGGTAGTTTCCTTATTAAACATAGTTACATGATCTAACGTCTTTACGCCAACTAGCTGGTCAGCACTAATTTGTGAAGCTAACGGAGGCTCTACCCCTTTGTCCATCACAATCATTGAATGCAAGAAGAAATCTTCTTTACTGGCTTTAGATGGCGACACTTCTATCCGGAACTGCATATCCTCATAAGAAGGATCACTTTTTGTTCCCGGATCATAAGTAGTATTTCTAATAGAATGCCCCGGTACAACGTTTAGTTTGGGTTCTTCCGGTAGAATAGTATACGATACTAATTTTCCAGCGTAGCCATTTTTAGCATTCAGCGTGGCCTGATTACCTGAAATAGACGGTCGCCCCATACTGTGCAACAAAAAAGCTTTTTTAAAGGAAGCATTGGTTGCTACAATCCGGTCGAATACAACAAATACTGCCGGATGTTCCTCGTCGCCGGTATTATAGGTTACCATTGAGCGGGTAACCTTACTTACTTTATCAGGGTTAGCATTATTAGCATAATTATACCCTTTGGTTAAATCACCAGAAATGTAACTGTATTCTGGGGTTTGGGTATCGCTGCCAAACTCGTGGGCAATAATGTTGGCGTACTCATATCCATTTTTGGGATTCAGAAGATCACTCATATCATCGGGCTGAACATCATTGTTCAAAGGCCAACGCATACCTCCGTCTACTCGGGTGTTTGTCCAGCCACCTCCACTATACTTCTCATCCGGATTTATAATAACTAAACCATTATGAGCGGTAGTTGATCGGTAATAGTCTTTCCAATAGGTTGAACTAAATCTACTCTTAGACCCACCGTACATTCCGCTATCGCCGGTTAAGTTTCCTTTATAGTAAATCTGGAAAGTACCAAAGTCCTTATGTTGATGTCCTCCGAAGTAATACTGCCCAATTCTCATATTCACAATAGCTTCGTTGGCATTGCGGTTGGCTA
>NZ_JBARYM010000678.1:0-9716 GCF_049647865.1 Tunicatimonas sp.
GTATCAATATTAGGGTCGTGGGTAATGCGAAAATATTCTTGATAAAAGAGCGAATCTTTCGGGGTTCCGCTTAAATTCGCGTATTGTTGCCGATATTGAGCGTGAGATTGAAGCAGTTCGCGAATATCAGAAGGTGACTGAGCCGAGAAAATTTCATCTTCCAGACGAATGATCTCTACGTCAACGGAAATATCCGATACATCTACTTCGTTAGAACAATAATTTGGCTGACACGAACTCAAGAAAGCAAGCAACAGAAACAGATACATCAAATTTAGGAGCATAAAGAATTACTTTAGTGGGAAAACGGATTATTACTCAAAATAATTTATTGATGGTACGATACATTCTGCTACTATTTTTTAGTTTTTCTTACATCAGTGCTCAAGCCCAGGTAAAAATTGGGGCGCAACTATCACCCACCCTCAGTTTTAATCGGTTTAACGATGATGAAGCTCTTGAAGAATTTGGCAACAGTGGAATAGGAGGAAGGTTGATCGCGGGGGCTATTGTTGATTATATGTTTCAGGAGAATTACTACCTTTCTAGTGGTATTTTCTTCGTTCCCAAACGAGTAGGGATTGAACGTGTAGCGGATGGCCGAGAGGAAGCGTACCGGTTGCATTATGTTCAATTACCCGCTACTGCTAAACTGTTTACGAACGAGATTGCGCTAGATGTTCGACTTTACTTTCAAGCTGGCTTTGCTATAGATATTAAAATTTTAGAAGATAATCTCAGTGATGACCCTCAATTTGTTAGCGAGTTTAGAAACTTGGATGCTTCACTTCTACTGGGTACCGGGGCTGAATATCAGTTAGGTTACAATACCATTTTGTTTGGTGGATTTAGCTACCGCCGAGGGCTAGGAAATGTAGTACGATCTACTGATGCCAATGTAGGCGATCTTGTTATTAAGAATGACCTGTTCAGCTTAGATATGGGAATCAAATTTTAACTAATAGGTAGTAATCCTGTCTATCGGCATTCGGTTACCATCTCCCTAAAAGGTTGACGATTTGATGATAAATCCCAGTTGGCAGGTATTAAGTACTAGATCATATTTATATTAGCGTGATTGCGCGAAGCGAAGAAGCAATCTGCTGAAAGTGAGCCGCCGCGACGCGGGAGATTACTTCCCTCGTACCTCGGTCATAATGACGTTTTTAGAAGAAGTTGAAGATACGTTTAGTATCTATTTTCTTCTACGAACCTATTTGTTTTGTTCTCGAGTGAAAAGTTAGCGTATAACTTTATCTTTTTGTCTGAGTTTATATAAATAGAAAAAGCTAATTTTTTAGAAGGGCGCGTCCTTCAGTTGAAAGTTTTAGACAGAGATATCTAGCATAATACGAAGAGGTCTTTTACCACTATATAAACGATTTTTTATGGCACGATCCGTAACGAAAATACAAGATAATCCTTTTCAAAATGTTCCTAACCTCAAGTGGGTAGACCGTATTACGCGAATTATGGACTCAAAATTCCGGATACCGGGCACAAATTATCGCTTTGGTTTAGATCCTATTCTTGGTTTATTTCCCGGCTTGGGCGACGCTACTTCCTTGGCTATTTCCGGATCGTTAGTCTACTACATGGCTAAGCACGGAGCAAGCCGCAAGGTAATTATTATGATGTTAGGCAATGTTGCTCTCGATGCCATTATAGGAAGCATCCCTATTTTAGGTAACGTCTTTGACTTTTTTTATAAAGCTAATACTCGCAACATACGTTTGCTAAAAAAACACTATACGGAGAAAAAATACCAAGGCAAAGGCACTGGCGTACTGGTGGGAATTGCTGTAGCTATACTTGGTGTAGTCAGCTTATTACTCTACGGAACGTATGAGCTAGTTTCTTATTTGTTTACGGCACAAATAGGATAAAAAAAACCGAAGGTGGTCTACCTTCGGCTCATTACTTTCTCAAGTAGAAATACTACTACTGTTTAGTCAACTGCACTCGGTACGCTCCTAATCCAGCAATTCGTCCAGTAGAAGCTCCTTCAAAATTGAAAGAAATTGTCATAGTGCTTCCGTCAAAAGAAGTGATGTCAAAAGCTGCCACCGGTGCTACTGCGCTCAAAGTAATCGCATCATCGTCCGGATCTGCATTACCCCAACCCCAACTTGCTCCTGATCCCGAATTGAAGTAGGTATCTGCACCACTGGCACTAAAGGTCGTGGGCGCAAGCGTAGTTTGATTTACTCCAAATACAAGCTGTAAGCTGTTTAATTCTTGAATCGCTGCGTCTTCGGTATCACCCGGCGACTCAGCTACTTGGCTACTCACCCAGGTCCCGGCTAATGCTTGTGCGCGTTCTTGCTGGGCATTCAACTCGGGCGAGTTATCTCCGCCGCCATCATCGTTCTTGCAACTGGCTAAGACTACTAATACTGATAGTAAGTAGACCGGAAAATACCGGCGTTGGCAAATTATTGAAAATACGGTTCGCATAATTATTCTTTATTAAGTTTTCTAACTACAGTTTGCTGGTCAGCTTGAATTCTAACAAAATATGTGCCCTTTGTAAGATCACTAATGTCCACTGGGGTTTTTCGCAAGTCTACTGCACTCAAATGTACTGATTTTAGCAGTTTTCCCATATTATTGCTTACATCTATCTGAACTTTATCAAAATTATTTTTCATTTTAATGTATAGCAATTCCTGAGAAGGGTTTGGATAGACTACTACTATTTCGCCATTAATCTCGTCACCTAATCCGGTTACTACATTAATAGAAATACTGAATGTAGTTTCAGGAATCGCTCCGCCTTCAGCATCGGCCACAGTAAACTTTACTGAATCACTTGCTTCAGATGCTCCACTATTAACATAGCTTAATAAACCATCGTTAATATCCTTTTGGGTGAACGTACCGGCAACTGCTAAATCAGCACCACTTAACTGTAGTACGCCGTTCACTGGAACCCGAGTTAGCGTAAAAGTAATTGCTTCCGGTGCGCTTTCTTCATCTGTTGCTTCCAGTTCCGCTGAGGTAATTGTCGCGGTAGCACCCTGCTGCGCTAAGTTCAATCCGGCATTGGTAGCTAAAATAGGCATGGTATTGCTAACCGGATCGTTTATAGTGATCACAACTGTATCTGAGGCAGTCTGCATTTCATCATCAGTAACAACCAGAGCAATAATGTTCGTACCTACCGTCAATGTTATCGTTGGATTAACTTCCGTAGCCAACGTATCAGTATCGTTTCGTATCCAAACATAGCTACCGATGGTCCCGTCGTCTGTAGAAGCTGCCCCATCCAAGGTTACTTCTTCCATACCATCGCCGTTCTCATCCGTAATTACTTGGTCCGGACCGGCATTCGCTACGGGGGCATCTGAGGTAGTAATCAAAATATTCACTTGTGTTTCAGCGGTTACTCCTCCACTGGCATCGGCAGCTGTAAAGGTAAGGCTGTCCGCAGTAGTTTCACTATCGTTATGAACATAGATAATAAGTCCACCGTCAATATCAGCCTGAGTAAATGTTTCAGTCGCTACTAAGGCAGTTTCACTTTTCTGTAACGATCCGTTTACCGGTACTTGTACTAAGGTATACGTAATAGCATCGGCGGCACTTTCGGTATCAGTAACCTGTAGTGCAGCCGTGGCAACTATCACTGTATCGCCTTTAGCTACCGTAAGTCCATTGTTAGCCGCTACAGCCGGGTTGGTATTAGCACTAGACTCTACTACATTAATAGTAAAAGTATTCTCAGTGAATAAACCGAACCCATCAGTGCTGCGGACATTAATTGTGTAACTGGTTTTCGCACTTTGATCTATTGCTTCAGCGGTTACTAATTGGTTACCTTCAATTGCAAAAGATGCATTGTCAGGATTGGTGGCAGCATCTACCAAAGCATAACCGAAAGGACCAATTTCATCAGGATCAGTCGTTGAAAATGTACCTACCGCCGTACCGATAGCACTGGCGTCTTCAATATCAGTATCATCCAGCGCAACCAATGTAGGGGCTTCATTTGTATAGTAGCGGCGAGCGAAGATATTATAGCCTGTAGTAACTTGAGTTTCCCAAGCGACAATAAATCCACCATCATTATCTACCGCGACATCCGAAAATCGCTGCGTACCAACTCGGAAGCGGTTTACTTCAAACGGATTATCTATTGGCGTTTGGTCTTCGTTGAATCTCCGGGCAAATATTTCGTTACCCGACCCCTGTCCGGTGTAGGTTATAACTGAGGTACCATCTTCAGCAAATGCAATTGAAGGGGCGAACTGATTTCCGACAGTAGTAGTATTAACCATAAATTGGTTCCCAATAAAACCACCCGTGTTATTGAAACGTCGAGCAAAAATCCCATCAGTATCGCTAGTTCCTTGGCCCTGCCAAGCAATCATAAATGCTCCATTCTCGCGCATAGATAAATCCGGTAGGATTTGACTTCCGGCTACTTCATTATTAGCTGTAGCTGCCGCACCAGCAGCTCCTGCTGCATCATAAAATTGATAATATATATCGGATGTTACTGTATTATCATCCCAGGCTACGGCAAAAGCACCATTACTGGCTATACCTACGGTTGGGTTTTGCTGAATACCAGTATATGGTGCAACATTAACGATAAGTTGACTAGCGTCGGTGGCGGTACCATCAGCCTGATAGCGACGAGCGTATACCCCCCCATCAGCGTCTTCCGCACTAATCCCTTGCCAGGTTACTACAAAAGCGCCAGTGCTATTCATAGCAACTTGAGGATTAGTCTGTTCACCAGTCGTCTGGGTATTGACAATAAACTCAGTTCCGGGGGTACCATCGTTAGCATATAGTCGCCCAATTACGTCCGTACCGTTACCGCCCGCATTGCCACTACCTTGCCACACTACTACAAAACTTCCATCGTCGGCTACGGCTACATCAGGATCTATCTGAGCTTGAGCTGCTACCGTACCGGGGTCAACTCTTAGTACTTCGCCTGCCATATTACCTGCGGCGTTGTATCGCTGAGCAAAAATCCCGTCACTTTGATCTTGCCAAACAATTACATAAGCTCCTGATTGATTCTCAGCGACGGCAACATTCGTCTGCGTACTCGGACTGGATGGATTAACTTGAAATTCATCGGATGGAGCACCGAATTGGGCACCCGCTGCACTTTCATCCACATCAGTAATGCCTATGGAGATCGTTTCTTCGAATACGCTTGCTGGGTCCGCTGCATCGGTTGCCTGAATACGAATACTTAACGGACTGGTCAGCGTTTCAAAATCAATGAATTGAGCCGCAAATACCGAATCACCGCTGATTGTAAATAAGTTGTTATCAGTACTGCCATCATCAACCAATTCAAGTGTATAAGGGGTTGTACCACCAGCAACATCTATTAAACCTAACCATTTACCCGCAATTGAATTATCCTGCACCGCCTGATTGTCTGCTCCAGAGCGATCGTCAAAATCAATTGCAGTGATTTGAGCCACAGCAGTGATGTGAAGCAAACTACTGAGTATGAATACGAATAAGGAAGCACCTAAGAGTGAAGATGCTTTCTGGTGCCGGATTAAATCATCGGCATCTTTGTTGTTTTGGGTTCTATTAAGAATCTTCGGAAACTTAAACGAACGAGAATAAAGTTGTCTCATAAATAAAAAATTAGTAAGTACTAAATAATAACAATCTACCTTTTAACCTCATAAATACACTGTCGTGATAATTTTTTGGTTATTTTATGTGAGTATTGTAATGTAAGTGAAACGAGATATTGCTATTACTCGTCGAGATTTGATATTAGTGTATTGACCAACAAAAACAATGCTAATTAGATAGTGTGAGTAAGCTACTCTAGCATTTTCCTGAATGTTAGAAAATGTATGAGTAGGAAAAATACTTAAACGACTAAAACCGTGAAATAAAAAGTAACTAGTCGAAATGTATTATTTTATAACTAGATACGCTACAAGAATAAAAAAATAAGCCTTTGGTTTAAGAAGTGTACCTAATAAAACACTATCCGCTTAACCAATGGCCTGCTCTAAATCAGCTATTAGGTCTGCACTGTCTTCAATGCCTACACTCAAGCGAATAAGCGAGTCGCTTAACCCCGTTTTTGCTCGTTCCTCTTTCGGAATACTAGCGTGGGTCATGCTGGCCGGATGTCCGGCTAACGACTCAACCCCACCCAAAGACTCAGCCAGTGCAAATACCTTCAGCTTTTCCAGCGTCCGGAAAGCATCTTCCATCCGGTCGCCCTTCAGTACAAAGGATAACATACCGCCAAAGTCGCGCATTTGCTTACGCGCCACTTCATAATTTGCTGATGTTTCTAAACCAGGGTAGTAAATTCGTTCTACCTTGGCGTGCTCGTTTAGGTACTCCGCTATTTTCTGTCCGTTCTCGCAGTGGCGCTGCATACGCACGTGCAACGTTTTAATTCCTCTAAGCACTAAGAAGCAATCTTGGGGGCCGGGCACGGCTCCGCAGCTATTCTGAATAAACCCTAAGCGTTCATCTAAGGTACTATCGTTTACGATTACCGCCCCCATCACCGTATCGGAGTGACCACCTAAGTATTTAGTAATAGAGTGCAGTACCATATCTGCTCCCAAATCTAGCGGATTTTGTAAGTAGGGGGTAGCGAAAGTGTTGTCCACCACAGTCCAGGCACTATGGTCTTTAGCTAGACTAGCTACAGCTTGAATATCCACCACGTTCATCATAGGGTTAGTGGGAGTCTCTACCCAAAACATCCGGGTTTTATCCGTAATTTTTTCCTTCACCGACTCCAGATTATTCATCGGAACAAAGTGGAACTTAATACCGTAATTGGCAAAGATTTTGGTAAAGATTCGGTAAGAGCCTCCGTACAGGTCGTTAGTCGAAATTACTTCATCGCCCGGTTTGAGCAGTTTGATAACCGCATCAACCGCGGCCATGCCGGAAGCAAAGCATCGGGCGTGGGTACCATTTTCTAGCGCGGCTAGATTATTTTCTAACGTATGTCGGGTAGGGTTCTGGGTACGAGCGTATTCATAGCCTTGATGGTCGCCCGGCGAGGCCTGCACGTAAGTAGAAGTCTGGTAAATGGGAGTCATAATGGCCCCGGTAGTGGGGTCGGGTTCTACTCCGGCATGAATGACTTTGGTTCCGAATTTCATAAGTACTATAGATTGAAAAAGAGCGATAGCCAATCTTACGAGATTGTTACATTTTGGTTCGCAGAATTAACTAACCTACACTACTAAATAAGTGTGGCCAGTTGGTTGCCTTACAGAAGATTATGATAAAACAGGTTGTTTGTAGATTAAACGCAACTTTGCAAGAACATCGCACTGCATTGTTGCTCTTTGGGTGGATGTCTCTCTGCCCACTGTTCACTAGCTCGGTAATTTCTTACGAAGTCATACAGCATGAGCAAGTTCTGTCTGCTTTCTCTCCAGGCGAGTGGATGATAATTGGGTTCGTAAGCTGTTTAGCTATGAGTATTGCTTTGTTACCAGCTTCTTTAGTAGCCCTGGTATTTGGGTACTTCCTGGGCTTTTCGGCATTGCCCGGAGTGGTTGTAGTATATACTGTTGCCTCTCTTATTGGATATCAGCTAACCCAGTGGATTGATCGGGGACTGCTAGATCATGTATTAGAGCAGCTACCTACCCTACAAACCAGAATAGCCTATCAAATTAAGCACGGCATTGCTCGCAATCAGTTAGGACTAACTACGCTGGCCCGTATGTCACCAATTATGCCCTTCACCTTAATGAATATTGTGTTGCCATTAGCCGGAGTATCGGTAAGAAACTACTTGTTAGGAGGAATTGTAGGGATGCTACCCCGTACGTTTTTCTTAATCTGGCTAGGGAACCAAGCCCAGGAGATCCACTTTTTGATCAAGCATGATGGTGACATAACCGTTCAACTGTTTTCAGCCGGAATAGTAGTTCTTACTCTAGCCGGAACCGGTTATTACACCAAACGTATTTTCCGGCAACAGCTACCGGAAGCTCCTAGCCAGAAGGAGAAGAGGGGGTAATTATACCTTTCTCCTCTTCTGAATCTCTCCATTAATAGCCTGCATTCTGCTGAATCAGGTCGGTACCTACCAAATCGATCTGGGCTTGGGGAATAGGCATATATTCGTGTGTTCCGGCTTCGAACTGCGCTCCCGCTAAGTGGGTCCGGCGGGTTCGCTCTACTTCCAGATAGTCGTTGATAATCTTGGCAGCAATGCCCCAGCGGACTAAATCGAAGAAGCGGTGCCCTTCGTGAGCTAGTTCTAGTCGACGTTCGGTACGCAGTGCGGTAATGGCTTTATCGTAGTTAGCAAACGAAGCGTAAGGCTGTACTAGGTAGTTAGCTGCTTCAGTACTTCCGTCTAGCATCATTACGTACTCACTATTCATTGCTCGCTCCCGCACTCGATTGACGTACTGTCGCCCAACTTCCAAATCCCCTAGCTCAATGGCTGCTTCGGCTTTCCATAGTAGTAAATCAGCGTAGCGGATAACATAGTAATTGAGGGCATTTACGTAGGGCCATACTGGGAGATAGCTGGAGGAGTTAGCAGACACCACGCGTTTCTTAGGACCGTACGGGCCGTAAGTTGCTAAATCGCGGGCCCAACTTTCTCGGTACAGGCTGTCTAAATCCAAATAAGGAACGCCGGGGCGAGCGGTGGTATGATCAAGCCGAGGATCAACGGAATCATCTTCGGTTACATCTATATTATTCAACACTGGTAAACCGTCGTCGTTCGTTTTGTAGGCGTTAATTAGGTTCTGGGTAGGACGATGAAATCCATACTGCGGATAAAATGGTCCGCCAGGAGGAGCTAGTCGATCCCCGATACCACCGTTGAAATTACGCGGAGAGCCATCGTTGATAGAGTGCTGAATAGCGAAAATAATCTCCGAACCATTATCATTTTCCGGTAGAAACACATCCCGAAAGTTTTCCATCAAGCTGTATTGTCCACTATTAATCACTTCGTCTGCAGCAGCACTAGCCTCCGCCCATTTTTCCTGAAAAATATAAGTTTTGGTCAAGTATGCTTGCGCGGCCCACTTAGTAGCACGACCGGGATCAGCTTGCTCGTCGGGTAAAGCAGCAAAGGCAGCTTGAAAGTCCTCTTCAATTTTTTGCCAAAGCTGCTCGGATGAAAAGGCAGTGTTAGAAACATTGTAATCTTCCAGACTCTCCGCCGTTTCGTCAAGGTAGGGAATCTGATTATAGATCTTCTTCAGTTCAAAGTAGAAATGTCCTCGCAAAAAGCGCATCTCACCCAGTCGCTGAGTTTTTAAATCAGCGTCAAATTCTTCTGAAGCGTTCAGTAGGCGGATGGCTTGGTTAGCCCGGTTCACTCCTTCGTACAATGCCAACCATTTGCGCTGCACATCAATGATAGTAGGGTCAGTATTATAAATCTCCATTTGGTGGATTTGGTTCTGATCGCCGGTTCCCCCTCCGCCCTTGTAGGCATCGTCCGAAAGTACATCACCAAAGCTCCAGTTGGAAGCGGGAGAGTTAAATGCATTAGTAGCCTCGTCAATCTGCCCATTTAGAATGCTGTAGGCCGAGATAATAACCCCCTCTACGTTGGCGGGGTCTAATGTTTGTCCGGGCGATAATTCGCCAATGGTTTCTTCTTGCAGAAAATTATCTTCGGAACACGCCACGAGAGCTAAGCCGATGAATAGAATGAATATATTTTTCATAGTTGAAATGAGTTGCTTAGTTAATAATTACAGTCC
>NZ_JBARYM010000679.1:0-4035 GCF_049647865.1 Tunicatimonas sp.
TTTGCAGGTAGTAATCCAGCAATGGTTCTTGATCTTCCGATTCTAGAAAGGCTACCAGTGCTTGCGGCTCACCGTAGAGTGAAGCTACTTCTACAGCACTCAGCTTTTGACCAAATACCTGGAATTCATCTACTTCAATACCCGCAATCGTTTCATCGTGCAGCTTTCCGATTCGCAGATTGCCCATGCCGCCCCAAGTTTTCTTTTCTTGGCCGTAGGTAATTATGCTGCGCTTCAAGTGATCGGTGATGATGCGGTGGCGCATTGGCTGACCGTTCAGGTAAACCGCCAAACCACTGGCTCGGCTGGAGCCATCGTAGGTCATCACCATATGAACCCATTCATCCACCGGAAGCCGATCGTCGGTATGAATCTCAATACTATTAGCCGGAGCGGTATGATTCAGGCTGACTGAAAGGGTCCGGTCGGGACGTAGCCAAGTGACATACCCCCGGTTGCCGTTAAACAAACCACCCGAGCGGGTGAAGACTGGCCCCTCAATACTGTCTTTCAATAATTTGTACCACAGGCTGACAGAAAACGGTTCGTTGCGCTCAAAGTAGCCGATCTCTTCGCCCATATCCACATAGCTATCTCCTAGCAGTCGTACCGCTTTCCCAATTTTGCCATCTACAATTTCTGGCTCCTTGTCCTGCTGGCTCACCACCATTTTAGCCGGTTGCTGAGGAGCCGCCAGATTGCGGAACTCATTTTCTACCGGATTATCCAACGGATAGTGCCCGATTCTGCTCGCAAAAGTCATCTGGTGATCAGCCGGATTAGCTTTAACCTTGTTTAGCCACTGAGCGAATCGCTGTCGGTAGTCAGTCTGATCCGGATCGATCTGCTCTTCCTGCTGTTGAATTTTCTCGTTCAGAAAGGCTAGCTGCTCTTCGGTTTCCTCGTCGGTTAAGATGACCGTCGGGCTGGCTTCCCCCATGTAGGGTATCTGCCCGGTTTCGTTAATACTGTTGAAGAAGGCGTAGAGTGAGAAATAATCTTCTTGTGAAATGGGATCGTACTTATGATCGTGGCAGCGGGCGCACTCTATTGTTAATCCTAAAAAAGCAGTACCCAGCGTATTGGCCCGGTCGGCCACGTACTCTACCCGATACTCTTCGGATACAATTCCGCCCTCCTGACTCTGTAAGTGGTTGCGGTTAAACCCACTCGCAAGTTTTTGTTCCTGAGTAGCCTCGGGTAGCATATCTCCGGCCAGTTGCCAGGTAATAAACTGATCGTAGGGCATGTTTTGGTTGAATGACTCAATTACCCAGTCGCGCCAGGGCCACATATTTCGCATACCGTCGTCCTGGTAACCGTGGGAATCCGCGTAGCGAGCTACATCCAGCCACTCGCTAGCCATGCGCTCCCCGTAGCGGGGCGATTGTAGCAGCCGATCTACTAACTTCTCGTAAGCATCTTCCGACTCATCCGCTAGAAAAGCATCTATCTGTCCGATAGTAGGCGGCAGGCCGGTCAGATCAAACGTTACCCGGCGAATCAACTTTTCTTTCGTAGCCCGTTCACTTGGGGAAAAGCCTTTATCTTCTAGTTTGGCTAGCACAAAATGGTCAACATCATTATTAGCCCAGTCCGCCTGTTTTACTTCCGGTAACTCAGGTTTTTCCGGTTTAATAAACGACCAGTGGGGTTCGTATTCAGCACCTTCTTCAATCCAGCGAGTGAGCACTGCTTTCTCGTACTCGCTCAGTACTAAATTAGACTCCGGCGGGGGCATTTGCTCTTCGGGGTCATCGGAGAAAATGCGATCTACCAATCCACTGCGGTGAGGCTTACCGGGCACAATGGCGTGCTCGCCGCTTTCCAGCTTAGCAAATGCTAGCGTTTCGTCACTCAAACTGAGCCCAGCTTCTACGGCGGCTTTATCCGGTCCGTGACAAGCAAAACAGCGATCCGATAAAATCGGCTTGACATGGAAGTTATAGCTGATCTCTTTGGGCAACTGCTGAGCGATCTCCGGATCAATGTTTCCACCTTGGTTGCAGCTCCACAGCAGCGAAATCAGCAAAAAAAATAGTAGGCTTCGAATCATGGATAAACTCATTGTATTGACCCAACAATTTACAAAATTGCTAGGAAATATAGTTAGTCAACCTGACTGAGAATTGATTAGTTTCCCAAGTCTATCAGTTGAGTTAATACTTCGTTAGAAATTAACCGATCAGAATTAGTATCTTAGGGATGTCTATTCTCGTTTTATGAACCTAAAGTTTTGATGAAGTTGAAAGGCTTACTTATTGGATTGGCGGGAGCCGCACTGATGGTGATAACATTCTTTCTGTTGCCGAACAGAAGTGAAGACGTTAGCTACAATCAGCATATTCGCCCGATTATCAATAATAAATGTATTGGCTGCCATGGTGGGGTAAAAAAGTCGGCGGGAGTGAGCTTTCTATTTCGCGAGGAAGCCCTGGATACGGCTGAGTCGGGTACGCCAGCTATTGTTCCCGGCGATGCTGCCAGCAGCGGGATGTTCCAGCGGATTACCCACCACGACCCTGAGTACCGAATGCCCTCGGATGGAGAACCCCTTACTGAAGCAGAGATTGAAATGATTGAGCGGTGGATCAACCAGGGAGCGCAGTGGGAAGACCACTGGGCGTACATTCCTCCTGAAAAAGACATTAGTCCCCCGGAAGTAGAAGAGGGTAGTGTTCGAAATGAAATTGACCACTTTGTCTTGGCCAAACTGCAAGCGAATGAACTTACTCCCGCCCCTGAGGCCGAAAAAGAAGTGCTACTGCGACGATTGTATCTAGACTTAACCGGCTTGTCACCTACTCCCGAAGAAGCGCAGGCTTTTCTGGCCGACACCAGCCACAGTGCTTACGAAAAACTGGTAGACCGCCTACTGGCTTCCCCCCATTTTGGCGAACGCTGGGCGGCCATGTGGCTGGATCTGGCTCGCTACGCTGATACCAAAGGCTACGAAAAAGATTTAGATCGCTCTATCTGGAAGTACCGCGACTGGGTGATCAACGCCTTTAATCAGGATATGCCCTACGATCAGTTTACGGTAGAGCAACTGGCGGGCGACTTACTACCCAATCCTACCAAAGATCAGTTGATCGCTACGGCGTTTCACCGCAATACAATGGCCAACGATGAGGGCGGAACCGATAACGAGGAGTTCCGGGTAGCCGCCGTAGTGGAGCGGGTGGGAACCACCTTTGAGGTTTGGCAAGGCACTACGATGGCCTGTGTGCAGTGCCACAGTCACCCTTACGACCCGTTTCGGCACCAGGAATTTTATCAATTCATGGCCTTCTTCAACAATACCCAAGACCGTGATATTTATAACGAGCAACCCAAACTGTTCACTTACGAAGGAGACGATGCCCAGAAAGTACAGGCTACCCTCACTTGGCTGAAAGATCATCTAAACGATGAAGATGTTCCTTCGCTTTCAAAGAGCAAATTGTTGCACCATCGGAAGGAAGAACTTCTGCACCACGTAGGGTACCGGCACGTAGAAGCTGAAGAATACCACGCTTCCAGTAAGTTGATCGAGTTGCTGGTTCCCTGCCAAGACGTGATTTGGCAAGTACAGGACAGCTCCTGGATCATGTTCGAAGACGTAGATTTGAGCGAAGTAGAGAAAGTTTCTTTTCGCTGCGCTACGGCTATTTCGGGAGGTTTTATTGAAGTACGATTAGACTCAGTAGATGGTAAAAAATTAGGGCAAACCGAAGTGACCACTACGGGTGAGTGGGATAACTGGGCAATGAGCCAACCGGATGACCGCGGCTGGCAGGTATTCTCTACGGATATTCCGCCCGTATCTGGTGAGCACGACGTGTATTATTTGTTCCGAAAAAATCGAGACCTGGCCCAGCACCTATTTCACTTAGACTGGATTTATTACCACGAGCGAAGCCCCCTCAAGGAGCAGTACGGAAAAGATGTTAACCAACGGTTGGAGTACTTAGCTTCCGTACAGCCGGAAGAAACTCCTATTATGCAGGACTTAACTCCTGACAAAAGCCGAGAAACCCATGTGTTTGAACGAGG
>NZ_JBARYM010000680.1:0-3895 GCF_049647865.1 Tunicatimonas sp.
CTACCAAGACACCTAATTAGCGAACAACGTTGTACGCTGTTCAAAATAACGATCGCTAAGCAACAGCGCTATTTAATGGACTAATACTCCACTACTTCATTAACCCGCTGACGAGGAATTAGGAATAACTCTTTCTGGCGGCCATCGAGGTAGCGCACCTTTTTGCCATCAAAAAAAGCATCTTCTTCCATCATCATTCGCACTTCTTTATCCCATTCAGGAATAAATACCGCGGCATTCAGCTCAATAGAATACGCGGTGTTGGAGTACATCGGGTAATCACCCTTCACCGGTACGCCACCCTGCTGATCCCACAGTCCGATAGTGGGGCCCGAGCCATGACCGTAGTAGCCGATGGGGTGGGTATAAATGGTAGGCTTTATGCCTTCGGCTTTAGCTTCCTCAATAGACGCTAGTAAAATTTCGTTACCGGTCCGACCTACCCGAAAGTTATCGGTCAGAATATCCATCAGACGCAAAGCGGTTTGATGGGCTTTTCGCAAGTAAGGCGGAGCTTCGGTCTCCCCCGGTTTCAACACGTAAGCATTCTCCTGCGTATCAGTGTTCATATCCAGGTAGGTGATGCCAAAATCTACATGTAACAAGTCGCCGGGCATAATCACTTGCTTATCAGGGCGTTGGGAAAAACTACGTTGGTTCTCTTGGTTTTCAGGGGCAGATCGTTGCACATCTACTGTGGGGTGAAACCAAGTGTCCAGCCCGAGTTCATTCACTCGGTTGCGGTACCACCAAACTACTTCTTCGGTAGTCGTAATTCCGGGATGAACCACTTTCTCAGAAAATCCTTCGGCAATAATATGGTGAGCAATCCGGGCGATATGCTCGTACAGTATCACTTCGCGTTCGGTGCGGGTTTCTAACCAACCGATAGCTAGGTTTTCCGCGGAGGTGACCTTTTTAGCTTGGTCAGTGGATAGCGCATCCATCAGGTGTAAATAATCAGTGTGGGCCAACCCGTCAGCTTGAGCAAAATGTTCCGAAGTATTCACTCCGATTTGCTCCGGATCGCGTTCGGCAATGATCTCGGCCAATCGCTTCCACTGGTCGGGTTCTTCCTCGGGATTCCAGGCTTTTTTGAATACGCTACCTACATCGTAGCGAGCTACTGCCAGACATTCTACTGAGTCAGCTCCTTCGGGATAATACATCACCAGCATGGTGGTGCGCCGAGCTGAGAGCCAGGTAGGTGGAAGCAGGGTTTTCAGTACCGGGTCTTCGTTGTACTCCCGAGAGATAAGCAGCCACAGATCAATGCCACTACGCTCCATCAAATCGGGTAAAATAGTGCGAATGCGCTCTTCCAGAATCTCTTCTTCTACCTGCGCTCGTTCTTGCAAATCCAGCACCTTGGGTAACGCTGATTGAGCCGTAGCGGAGAAGACAATAAACAGACAGCAGACAGTAGCAAGTAGTGTTTTCAATTTCATCGTTTAGGATAGGTTTCGGTCAATCCCAAAGCTACAAAACGAATGGTAGGCTTCCTAAAGAAAAGAGCAGACTACGCGTTGGGATGGAAGGGTGAATTGCGAGAGGAACTTATTTTTTTAACTGATATAAGTGCACCGGTTCAAAAAAGTTAGGATTATTAGTTAAGCCTACGTTCTCAAACCCGTTTTTCTCAGCCACTCGTTTAGCTCCTTCGTTATCCGGGGTAACGAAGGCTTTAAGCGTGGTAAACGGAAGATTCTCGAAGGCGTAGCGGGTCATTTCGGCTACAATTTCGGTAGCTAAGCCTTGTCCCCAGAAAGTCGGTGCGATAGCATAGAATAGCTCGGCTTCTTCTTCGTCCAGCGAATTGTACCCGGTGGCTCCCACAAATTTACCCGACTGCTTCTCTTCTACTCCGAAGATCAGAATTGGGTTATCAAAATCGTAAAACGAAGTGATCAGACTCAGTAGGTGCTGGGTGCCTCGTTCGGTGGTAGTTTCTTCGTCAAATGCCAGCGTAGCGGTCACCCGGGGGTCACCCAGCAGGGCTTCAAAATCAGCTTCGTCGGCTGAAGTGAGCTTTCGAACCTTTGTACGGGTTGTTTCGGTAGAATGAAAATTCTCCATATCAGCGACTAAGATAGTAAAGCTTAACTATCTTTTTCAAGAAGTAGCGGACGCTAAATTAGAAAGTCGCTATTCTGATTTAGTAACGAATAGTCCAACTCAACTGCGAACGATCACCCTGCCGAAGCTTATCAAACAGTTGGGGCGAATCGGCAAAATTTACCGTGGCGGTTAAAAATTCATCCCAACGATCATTCTTCAGTAGCTCCAGCACCGTTTGCTTTCGCCGACGATAATCCCAGCGGGCTTGCTGATGCGGAGGGATCTGGGAAACCTGCGAGCTAATAATCTGCTTCCGCTGCTGGTGGAAACTTCCACCTAGCTTCACTTTCGCCGAACGGGTGCCGTACCAACTCAACTCAACTATTTTTCCTCCGTTGCCTACACCATCAATGCCAGTTTGCAATCCCGCACTACTACCGCTAGTATGAAACGCTACGTCAAAGGGCACATCTGATGAATCATGTAATTGAAAGCCTAAGTTTTTAGCTAACGTTTGGCGCACTGAGTCTGCTTCAGCTACCCGCACTTGCGTAGCGGGAAACTGACGAGCCAGATGAGCGACCAGCGAACCGACTAGTCCCATTCCTACCACTAATATCCGATCTCCGGTGGAAAGGCCACTATCCCAAATGGCGTTTAGGGCGGTTTCCAGATTACTGGCTAACACCGCTCGTTGGGGCGGAACTTCATTAGGGATAACCGTCACGTCTGTCTCGTTCACTACACATTCGGACTGGTGCGGATGTAGCAAGTGAACGTGTTTATCTAAGATAGATTTATTGCCCTCAATCACTTTCCCGACCAGCGAATAACCGTACTTGACTGGAAACGAGAAATCCCCTTCCATGTACGGCACTCGCATGGAGCGGTGCAGTTCCAGTGGAACCTGTCCGGAAGCTACCAAAGTCTCGGTACCACTGCTGATGAGCGAGTATACCGCTTCAATACGGCACTGACCATCGGTGAGGGGCAAACTTGGCTGGGTACGAATAAGGCTTTTTTGGGCCGATGTATGCCAGAGGGCCGAAGGGTTAGTCATGGTGCATTTCGCCCACAAACATAAACGTATCGCCGATGGGTTTATAGTAAAAACGATCAAACTGCACCGCTTCGCTCACTGAACTGATTTCGGGTAGCGTAAAACTATCCAACCCCGACCCAAAAATCAGGGGGGCAATGTGCAATTGCAAAACATCGATTAGCTTTTGCGCTAAGAAGCTAGAGGTGGTGGCGGAGCCACCTTCCACGTACACGGTAGATAGTCCTTTTTCAAAGAGCAACCGAAGTATATCCAAGCAGGCGATTTTTCCGGTTTCGTCGGCAGCCAACTGAACATATTCGGCATTTTCCAAGCAAGGATCTTTGCCGCTGCCGATCACCAGTACGGGATTTTCAGTATTACTCTGCAAACTACTAAAATCACTTTCGGTAGAGCAAATGACTACTCTCCGGGGGTTGCTACCTTTCACCAAGCGGACGGTAAGCGAAGGATGGTCGTAGTTGAGCGTGTGCGACCCAATAAGAATACTAGAGCACAGAGCCCGCATCCGGTGAGCGTGGATGAGATTGTCATCGTTACCAATCCACTTAGAGTCACCCTGTTGGGTAGCAATTTTCCCGTCTAACGACTGGGCAAAGTGGGTAATCGCTATCGCTCGCTGCTGCTTTTTGGCCTGAATGGGTAGAAAGCAGTAAGGCATATAGGTTGCCAGAAAATCAATAACCTCTTCATCCAGCTCGTACACGTAATCCAGCACCAAGATTGTGTTGTCTAGGAGAAAAGAGGTTGCCTTATGATGCTGAATATCAGCCTCGG
>NZ_JBARYM010000681.1:0-2028 GCF_049647865.1 Tunicatimonas sp.
CTACTTTAGGCAATGTACTGAAAGCGTATTCATTTGTAATTTGGACTGATTCCTCATTACTGTCCAAATACGAAGATAGACATCCGTATTTTTCGGCTAACTGGCACAGCGATCTGTCAGAACATCAAGATGTTAAACACGTAGTTGATTTTTTCACGTCCGGCCAGATAGAATACTGGAAGATGAAAAGTCATAACGAACTGATCACCGCTGAAGGATGTATTCCCTTCTACTAGATCATAATTATTGATCGCCACTTACAGGTTGACGCACTTGCTTAGGTAATGACTGCCTGCGGCACCGGCATAGTAACTAGGTGCTTAATCTACGCGGAAGGCTGATCGGCTGTACTACTTTCTAGTAGAACTATTGGCAAAAGAACTCTTTTGGCACGACTATACTGCTTTAATGCGACTATTAGTAAGGTGGATATGATTCAGTATACACAAGCTGCAACTTGTAGTTTTTATTGATTATCAAATGATTCGCCGTGTCGAATGCGAATATGGCCCTTACCTAAATCTTCTGGATCAAGTAGTTGATTACCACGGGTTATTGTCAAAATGCCCTTGTTAGCCAGCTCCACCGCTACTTCTCGCGCAATAGGCATTATCGTTCGCCAATGATCTGGGGAACCAATCACCCGCGCTGCTTCACTTGGACAAATAGACTTCCCCGGTTCACGATGGCGCAACAGCGTTAGCATAGAGCTTTTAAGCCTACTTCTCAGGGCAGTGTCATCATACGGTTCCCACCAAACAGCTCCTCGTTCCCCAAGCGATATTTTTGCATCATTTACCCGAGATCGAGCATTTTTCTCCAAGATTTTATCGTTGGAACGAAGGGCTTTGGCTACATCGCTTCTTGCCTTCATGAGTACAGCCACTAACTGAGATCGTAATGCCTTGGGTATGCTGGGATCACTAGCCCTCCATTTACGGCCATTAATGATGATATAGTGCCCATCTTCCGTTGTGGTATAATCCTTCACGTGATTGTTAACATTAACGAATTAAATGATTCCACTAAGTAGCGTTACTACCCTCTATAGTTTCACACCTCAATGTACGCCATCAGCTAGTATACTAGCTGATAATCTAATGAACGGTCTTTTTATCCTAAAGTCAAAATTTCCTTATATGACGCAGAACGACGATTGCCTTTTGGTATCTACTGGATGGCTATTGTGCTTTCATTTCACGCTTTTCTACGTAGTACCAATAGTATTTTAGCTTTACAGAGCTAGGTTCATTAAGACCTATTATGTAAGCTTTGAATGGCCAATATAGTCCCGAATGTTCAAAGGGTGAAAGCCGTCAAAACTTAATTCCCTAGGCGAGGAGATTTATTATCCCCAATGATAAAGCTTGAATATTGAAGGATTGGAGTAAAAATTAACAGAGCGCCTTTCTTCTTATTTTACCACTCTCTTATTACTCCAATCCTGCCTAAAAGTCGCCAGATCAGGCTTCCGCTGTACTCGCTTTAAGTCGAACCTTGTGCGCGCACCGTACCCAGCCCATGAGTCGTCGCTTCTAATATCTGTTTGATCGCATGAATCTTACATTTTAAGAAGTTTTGCATCGCGCAGCGAACCGTGGTAGCTATCCATGCTGAAATGGCCACAGAATGGATACTAAATTAGTGTAAAAAGGACTAACTTTTATGAATGCTAGTATCTGAAAATCAAATATTTACAACTATTTTGTGTCCAAATATAGAAAAAGAAAATGGACCACGACATGGACACATTTTCTCCGTAATTCTATGCATATCTTGGGGGTGGACGAATAGTCGGTAGAATAATATAAACCCTCAAGTCCTAAGAATTTAGGGATTTTCGCGTTAGCTGAATGAAAGATGCATAGAGTGAGGCTCTGTAATCAGGTAGAGTATTTTAAATAAGGATGAGCAGATTAAAAATTTGGCAACGAAGCAGTAAATCGTATTATTGGGTTCATCAAAACTTCAATAAGATGCTTACTTGCCCCCCGGTTTTAGTCGTGAAGAACTTATAATGACTTTACT
>NZ_JBARYM010000682.1:0-8489 GCF_049647865.1 Tunicatimonas sp.
TGGGTATTAAGGTTTGGAAACTATGCCAATCCCTAATACCTAATACCTAACCCCCCACACTCATGGAAATTATACTTCGAGAAGATATAAAAGGATTAGGTTATAAGGACGATATCGTTACTGTAAAAGGTGGCTACGGTCGTAACTACCTGATTCCGCAAGGGTTAGCCATTATTGCTAGCTCTTCTAACAAGAAAATGATTGAGGAGAATGTTCGTCAGGCATCACACAAAGCTGAAAAAGTGAAGAAAGATGCCGAGGAAATTGCTACTAAGCTAGAGGGTGTAACGTTGGAGCTTCCGGCCAAAGCTGGGGAGAGCGGGAAAATATTTGGAGCGGTCACTGTACTTCAGATTGCGGATGTGCTTAAGGAGAAAGGCTTTGATATTGACCGCCGTCGCATATCGCTCAATCAAGATATAAAGACACTGGGAGAATACTCGGCTGAGGTTGATTTGCACAAAGAAGTAAAGCAAAACATTTCAATACAGGTAGTAGAAGCCTAAGCTCTTTAAAGTTTTAGTGTAAGCAGCCCTAATCATTTTAGGGCTTTTTTTGTTAGAGAGAGCAAGCCCGACGCTCTATGTTTCGTACTCCCGTTGAAATAACCCTGCCTAACAAATGTATCTCACTGCACGATTCACTGTTCTTTGTAGGCTCCTGCTTTGCGCAAGTTATAGGTGAACGATTTCAGCGAAATAAATTTGGCACCTGTATCAATCCATTCGGTACATTGTACAATCCGATTTCAGTATTTAGTTTGTTACTCAATACTATCAATCAATCGGTACCAGACGATAAAACTTACTTAGTAAATCAGGGCGTACATTACAATTATAAGTTTCATTCTGACTTTAGCAGTGAGGCCAAAGAAAAGTTGCAAGTGCAGATTGAACAAGCACTGATAAGTACTCGAAGTTATTTGGAGCAGTGCAAGTGGGTAATAATCACATTAGGTTCGGCCTTCGGGTATGAATTAAAAAAAACGGGTCAACTGGTGGCAAACTGCCATAAAATGCCGTCTCAGCTATTTTGCCGCCACTTACTAAATCCCGATGAAATTACTAAGCAGTTTGAGCAGCTCTATAGTGCTTTAAAAGTGCTAAATCCCGATGTTAATTATATTTTAACGGTGAGTCCGGTGCGACATCTGCGCGATACGTTGGTGCAAAATTCGGTGAGTAAATCGGTGCTCCGACTGGCTTCGCATTCCATCCACGAGAACCATCCGGAAGATGTTCGTTATTTTCCTAGCTACGAGATATTAATAGACGAGCTGCGGGACTATCGCTTCTATCAGGCTGACATGCTACATCCTTCAAAGGTGGCCGAAGATTATATTTGGCAAAAGGTAACAGAGTATTATTTAGATTCTGATGCTCAGCAATTTTTAAAAACCTGGAATCCTATTTATAAAGCAATGCATCATCGGGCGTTTCGTCCGTCTTCAGAGGCCCATCAGCAATTTTTACAAAACACGATTAATCGGTTAAAGCAGCTTAGTAAGCAGGTAGATGTTGAAACCGAAATTCAAAAACTTGAACAGCAACTTTTATGAGCACCGAATCTTCAAAACCATCTAACCATCTTATTCACGAAAATAGCCCGTATCTGCTCCAACATGCTCATAACCCGGTTGATTGGTACCCGTGGTCAGAAGAGTCGTTGCAGAAGGCGAAAGATGAAGATAAACCCATTATCGTCAGTATTGGCTATTCGGCCTGCCACTGGTGCCATGTGATGGAGCGAGAATCATTTGAAGATGAGGAGGTAGCTAAGTTAATGAATCAGCATTTCATTAATATTAAACTAGATCGGGAAGAACGCCCTGATGTAGATCAGATTTACATGGAAGCAGTACAGGCGATGGGCTTGCAAGGAGGTTGGCCGTTAAATGTTTTTTTAACACCCGATCAAAAGCCATTTTACGGCGGAACGTATTTTCCTAAGGAAAACTGGTTACAGATACTCAATAACGTAGCATTAGCTTATGAAAAACAGCGGGATCAAGTAGTTGAAGCAGCCAATAAGTTTGCCGAAGGCCTACAAACTAGTGAAACGTTGCGGTATGATATTGGAGCTTCTCAATCAGAATTATATCCGGCTTCGGTTCAGCGAGAGTTGAGGGAAGTGTTCAGTGAATTTTCTGAGCGGTTTGATAGTGAAAAGGGCGGTTTGAATAAAGCGCCGAAGTTTCCTATGCCGAGTCAGTGGCTATTCTTACTACGCTATCATTTCCTTACAGAAGACGAAAATGCGCTGAACCACGCGCTACTTACATTAGACCGGATGGCCGAAGGTGGCATTTACGATCAAATTGGTGGAGGCTTCGCTCGATACTCCGTAGATGCAGAATGGTTTGCCCCCCATTTTGAAAAAATGCTCTACGACAACGGTCAACTGCTAAGCCTGTATGCCGAAGCGTTTAGCATTACCCATAGTGACCTATACCGACAAGTACTAACCGATACTGTGACCTTTGTAAAGCGCGAGCTTACCAGCCCCGAGGGAGGGTTCTATAGTGCCTTAGATGCTGACAGTGAAGGCGAAGAAGGAAAGTACTATGTCTGGAGCTACAACGAACTTGAACAGGTATTAGGCGATACTACCAATATACTGACGGATTACTTTAGTGCTACTCCTCAAGGAAATTGGGAAAACGAAAATAATATTCTGCACCTTAATATGTCTGAGGGTGAATTCACCCGAAAGTACGAGCTGAGTTTGCCCGATTTTAGCGAAATAGTTAGTAAAGCAAAACAGGATTTACTTGAACACCGTTCGCAGCGAGAACAGCCTGAGCTGGATAATAAAATTATTGCTGGATGGAACGGCCTAATGCTCCGGGGGCTAGTAGATGCCTACACTGCATTAGGTGATGAACCTATATTAAAATTAGCTCAGCAAAACGCCGAGTTTCTGCAAAGTAATCTGATTCAAATAGAAGGTGAGTTTGCTAGTATTTCTCATACTCAGGTAAAAGGTGAGCAACAGATTGCTGGCTTCTTAGACGATTACGCCTTTGTTGCTGATGGACTAATTGCGCTGTATCAGGTTACCTTTGAAGAGAAGTGGCTACACTTGGCTAACCAACTGATCCAGTATACACTTGAGCACTTTTACGATCAAAAAGAAAAATTCTTTTTCTATACTCCCGCTTCTTCTGAATTAATTGCTCGCAAGAAAGAACTGTTTGATAATGTAATTCCCGCTTCTAATTCGGCTATGGCTCGCAATCTGCATAAGTTAGGCGTGTTGTTGGAGAAGGCAGATTACACGGAACTAGCTAAAGGTATGCTAAGCCGGATGCTACCACTGGTTAAACAATACCCTACGGATACTACTAATTGGGCCGTGCTAGCCACCGAAATGTCTTTGCCGATGGCCGAGGTAGCTATTGTGGGTGCTGACTATTGGGAAATGGCCTCAGAACTTATTCAGCACTATCACCCTAACAAAGTAGTTTTAGGTACTAAAGACCAAAGTGATCTTCCATTGCTAAGAGAGCGACATACTGAAGACAATCAAACCACACTCTACGTTTGCTATGATAAAACCTGTCAACTTCCAGTACACGCCGTATCCGAAGCCCTGGAGCAACTACAGCGGAATCTGCCTTAAGTAGATAGCCATCTTCTGGCTTCGTCCAGTATTATGAATATAAATCTTTTAGAACCTTTTACCTTACAAAGACGTACTATATAAGCACTGTCTTGAAAAATGGGGCCGACCGGATTTGACAGGATGAGTGATTACGTGTGTAAGCATGCAGGCGCATGGGATGCGCGCCTTGACTCCTGAGTCCTAAACCATACTTGGCGAATCTAATTACGCCATGGCCGCCTAATTTTAGTCTTAGACTAGAATAACGGGCTTCTCGGTTGAGCGAATCGCTCCCGGGCCACATTCTGCCGACCGCTGTTCCACTCGGTTGGGTTACAGAGTGTCGACTTAGTAGAACTAGCTAAAGCGGCACTGCGACGCTTTAGCGAAACTTTAGTAGATACGGTTACTAGTAGGTCCGCTACTTACCTTAGGTAACCCGACAATTCAAAAATAGCTAAGCATGTAGAAGACTCGATAGTGGCCTTCTCTGGACGA
Source organism: Tunicatimonas sp. (assembly GCF_049647865.1). Classification (NCBI taxonomy): domain Bacteria; kingdom Pseudomonadati; phylum Bacteroidota; class Cytophagia; order Cytophagales; family Catalimonadaceae; genus Tunicatimonas; species Tunicatimonas sp. Next base: position 4,102 of record NZ_JBARYM010000682.1, read on the forward strand.
GGGTTCGAATCCCTCCGGCTCCACAAATTTTATTCAAACACGCACAAAACCCTCTAAATTTTAGAATTTAGAGGGTTTTTTCTTTTTATCCCCTTCATTTTATTCGTGAATTCCTGTAAATTAGGTGAGCAATTCGGTTACCTATTTTGGAAAATGCAATAGGTGACCGAATCTTAATTTAGTAGTAAATTCATGCTGTGCAATGTTCTCTATCACTGCTCTTTTAGTTATATAAGTATACAACTAATAAAAGTGAGAAAGTCTCTGTTTGGGTAACTGTATATGGTAAAAGGACAGGGGGCAAGCGGTGGTTAAGGTCTTAGAAGCTGTTTGAGTTAGTAAATCTTGGCAGAAAGCACTATTGTTTTTGATGCGAAACAAAACCTATAGCTCTGATCTTTCTGCCAAGTCTTGGCAAAGTATAGAGAAATTGATTACTGTACAAAGGAAAAGCAAATGGGAGTTAAAAGCCATCGTGGATAGTATCCTTTACCTGACTAAAAACGGCTGTGTCTGGCGCGACCTTCCCTGCTGCTTCCCTCCATGGCCAACAGTATTTTGGCGGCCGCCGCGCGGTATTTCTCCAAATGGACGGCTGACGGTACCTGGAAAAATATCAGTGACTGCTTAATCGTAGATCTGCGAGAAAAAGTAGGAAAGCCTGTTCAGCCACGTGTTGGTATCATTGATAGTCAGAGTGTAAAAAATAGTCCTACCGCCACAGAAAGCACAGGCATAGATGGTGGAAAGAAGCTCAAAGGACGAAAACGGTTTTTCTTGGTGGATACGATGGGGAGCTTATTGGATAGTTTCGTAGTGCCAGCCAACTGCTATGATGGAACGACTGCTCTTTCCTGTTGGGATAAACTTTCTGTTGACAATATATTGTTGGATAACCTCCGATATGTGTATGCTGATGGGACATTCGGGGGGCAGTTCAAACAGGGGATGGATAGGCAGTTTGAAGTATCCGTGATTATCCCCAAAGTACCCATCGCCAAAAAAGGAAATGTCTGTATACACGAAAATAGATGGATTGTGGAAAGAACAATTGCATGGACGGTCAACAATAGAAGATGTGTGAAGGACTATGAGCGCAAAACTGAACATGCTAACGCTTTCCTGACAATCGCTAATATCAGAAGAATTGTACGAAAAATTTAACTCAAACAGCTTCTTAGACTTTCAGGTGTTTTAACCTTCAGGTATGCGTCCTACGTAAACCTCATCTAAATATTTTTCTTATTACTTATGTGAGCAGCAGCTAAGTGAGATAGGTTATCTGATCTTGATCAGTACTCTGAAAGGTAGGGTTATCAGGTACCTATATGGTTAGCGATGGTAGATTAGGCTACTGTTTGATTGTCTAAAAAGCTGTGGCTGCAATTTTGAAAGTACCATGCCACGGTGGCCCATCAGCAACTGGATGAATGTATCAAAACCATGATTTTTGTGTTAGGCCTTAAAACGGGGCAGTGGTTGCCAGGACAAGGTTACGCTATGACTATTATAAGAGTGAAAAGAAAATCTCTTCAGCCTCTTTCATCTCAGACTTGACTAATTGAGAGTATCGATGCTATATCATTCTAACTTTAAACATCTTATCTCACTATTGTCCTGTATTTAAAAATCTATTTGTCTTCTAGGTAAAGTTCATTCCTCGAAGGGGTTAGTGAGTGACATTGAATACTATAAAGTTAACCTCTTTTCTATTTATCCGCTTCTCCCTTATGTAGAGTAAGCGAATGCATCACTAGCGATCGCTTACTTGCGACTCTTACCGATTACTTATTGATTCTATTTAGGCAACAATCGTACAGAAGCGCAATGATAGAAATGCATTTACTAGTCAAATAGTTGTCCTTTAATTTTTTTGGAAGACTTCTCTTATGATGTATCGTTTCCTACTGTTGTTCTTTTGGCCGCTATTGTTGCTTCCCTCAGGTTCACTTGCTTGGGATTTCCCAACCTTCCAACCTTCCCCTCTTGCTCAGCCAGCGACCAAATCCATAGAATCCTTGTCATTGGATAGCTCAGTAATTATCCGAGCTAACCCAAATTTTCAAACAAGCCAATTTAATCGTTGGCTCTACGGTGAAAACTACCGAGCTGAGTGGGATGCGCTAGTAACTCTGCCTGTGTTTAATATCGGAATGGAACACGGTGGGTTGCGGGTGGTGCAACGGGGAGGCGGTGGGCAAACCCTATCGCTACGTTTAGAAGCCGACGACAAGCATCAGTACGTGCTCCGCTCGGTGCGAAAGTTTCCCGAACGCAACATTCCGGATAATATGTGTAGTCCCTTCGTAGAAGAAGTTGTACAAAACCAAACCTCAGCTTCGCATCCTTTTGGTGCTCTGACAGTACCCGATTTGGCCGATGCAGCAGGCGTGTGCCACACCAATCCGCAGATCATGTACGTACCGGATGATCCCCAGCTGGGTGAGCACCGTAGCACGCATGGTCGCTCTTTAGCCCTGTACGAAGAACGGCCCGATGAAGACTGGTCACACTTGAAAAGCTTTGGTTACGCTAAAGAAATCTACGGCACAGAAAAGATGCTGGAGAAGTTGCAGGAAGATCAAGATAATGAAGTAGACCAGCAGGCATTTTTGCGAGCACGACTGCTAGATCTACTTATCGGCGACTGGGACCGGCACGAAGACCAGTGGCGATGGGCTAGCTTTGAAAAAGACAAGGGTAAACGATTTGTCCCTATCCCCCGCGACCGCGATCAGGTATTTTACAATAGCGAAGGACTACTGCCTACCGTCATCTCCTGGGAATTTATCCTGCCAATGTTCCAAGGCTTTAAGGAGAAAGTTCGTAACGTCAACTCCTTGTTTATGAATGCCAAGGACATCGACCGTCGCCTGCTGAATGGCTTAAAGCGAGATGACTGGATTGCTGCTGCTCAGCGTATGCAAGCCTGCCTGACCGACGCGGTAATTACGCAAGCGATCCACCAAATGCCCGTCTCAGTAGTAAGACTATCCGGGGAAGAAATTATCCGAAAACTGCGTGTACGTCGCGACAATCTGGTACACTACGCAGAAACCTACTACTCCTTCCTGGCCAGAACGGTAGTAGTGATCGGCACCGACAAAAAGGAGCTTTTTCAGGTAGAACGGTTGGCGGATCAGCGTACGCGCGTTACGGTATTCAAACTAAGCAAGAAAAAGGAGCGCGTTGAGCAAATAATATTTCAGCGCACTTTTCTCTCTGACGAGACGGAGGAAATCCATTTTTTCGGGCTAGGCGATGACGATGACTTTCGGGTGGTTAGTGATGTGTCGCGGGGTTAGTACTTTAACGTCAATTATTCTATAAGAGTCTGAATAATAGCGGATTGGGTTGCATAGAAGTGTAAAAAGGTCAAGATTTACGAGTGTGTGAAATACTCATTGTACAAAACAAAGAATATGCAAATCTTGACCGAGACGAAATTAACCGAAATTTTTGTAGAATCCGATGATTTTCTGTTGGCACTACACCATGTAACTACCACCGAAGGCTTACCTGATTCGGTATGGCGTTCGCGTTTTTCCCGCAGCGAGGCGACCGTCGCACGGTGATGAGCGTACTAGTTGCTTACCATCTATCAGGTCAGAAGTGTTTGAAATACTTCTATCATCAAGCTATCTTGGGACGTTACCGGAGTTGGCTACCCGATGCCCCTTGTTATGAGCGATTCGTAGCCTTGATTCCACACGTAGTAGTTGAACTCTACCTACTGCTCAAGTATCGCTGCCAGCCTGCTTTAGCAGAGAACTATATTGACAGTAAGCCCCTAAAGGTTTGTCATATCAAGCGGGAACATCAACACAGAGTTATGGCTGATTGGGCGGCTAAAGGTAAGGGCTCGATGGGATGGTTCTATGGCTGTAAACTACATGCGGTAGTCAATCGGGAAGCCCAACTGGTTAACTTCTTACTCACCGCTGGCAACATCGCCGATAACAATCATCAACTGCTTGCTTACTTACTCAAAGATGTGCGTGGCAAAGTCTACGGGGACAAGGGCTATTTGAGTAAACTTAAAGAAGTCTTATTAGAGAAAGGTACTGATTTGGTCGCCAAGATGCGTAGAAATGGCAAAAAGGATGCCCTTGTGCATCAAAAAGATGCCTATTACCACCGACACCGCGGACTTATTGAAACCATCTTTGGGCAATGGGTAGACTTGATTGATCTTGAACATTCTCGGCACCGCTCCCCCATCAACTACTTATGCAATGCCTTTGCTGCGCCGCTTGCCTATACCTTTATGGATCAACATCCGCACATCATCGCTTTCGAGGACCGAAACCGTCTCCTAAAAGCAGCTTAGAATAGTACTTTGCTTATAGATAGTGAATAACTGACGTTAACTTATGGTCTGCATCGGC
>NZ_JBARYM010000683.1:0-14936 GCF_049647865.1 Tunicatimonas sp.
GGCTATGGCCTCACCATTTATCAGGGGAAGCGCGGCTACAAGAAAATGCCCCACCTCTCGGCTGAGATTGATATCATCCATACCATCGTCACTCGTCTAGACTTACGTCGTATCCATACGCTAGTAGAAAGTATCGATCCGCAAGCATTCATGGTAGAATACAACGTGAACGATACCAAGGGCGGAGTAATCAAGAAGAAGTTAGAGTAGTTTACCTAGCAAGCCATTGTAATGCAATTCAAATTTGATTGGTTGATCTAACAGAACAGTAAGTCTGTAGTTGAATAGTTACTTTTTCAACCATTAACCGATTATTTTTTATGAAAGCATTAGTATATCACAAACCTAAGCACGTAAGTGTTGATACAATTCCCGATCCGATTATTCAAGATTCTCGCGATGCGATTATCCGGGTTACGGCTACGGCTATCTGCGGCTCAGACTTACACATTTACAACGGACTTATTCCCGATAAACAAAAATTTGTGATTGGCCACGAGTTTATGGGAGTAGTGGAAGAAACCGGCACCGACGTAAGCAATATTAAACGAGGCGACCGGGTAGTGGTTCCTTTTCCGATTAGCTGCGGACAGTGCTACTTCTGCCAACAGCAGCACCTGCATACCCAATGTGAAAACTCTAACCCGGAGTTTTACGGACCCGAAGGCGATATCACCAAGGGCAAAGGAGGCGGATTATTCGGATACACCAGTTTGTACGGTGGCTACGACGGCGGTCAGGCCGAGTACGTACGGGTGCCCTACGCCGACTTTGGCCCCCGCAAAGTACCCGACTCGCTTACCGACGACCAAGTACTATTCTTAACTGATATTTTCCCGACCGGCTATTCCAGTATCGACTGGGCCAATCTGCAAGGGGGCGAAACGGTGGTAGTCTTCGGCTGTGGCCCGGTAGGAATTATGGCGCAAAAATCGGCGTGGCTGAAGGGAGCCGAGCGCGTTATTGGAGTAGATATTCAACCCTACCGCCTGGAGAAAGCCCGGCGAGCAGCGAATGTAGAAACCATCAATGCTGCCGAACAAGACGTAGCCGAAGTGGTCCGTAGTATGACCGAAGGCCGCGGGGCCGATGTCTGCGTAGACGCAGTAGGCATGGAAGCTGATCGAGACATCTTAGATAAAGCGTTAGGTACGCTGGGGGGGCAAGCCGGTACCGCCGAAGTGCTGGAGAACGCCTTCAATACGGTGCGCCGGGGTGGTACGGTCACCGTAGTGGGAGTATACGCTTCCAACTACAACCAGTTTCCCTTCGGAAAAATCTTCGACAAAGCCATTACGCTAAAGGCCGGACAAGCCCCAGTTCAACGCTACATTGACCAACTGCTGGAACACGTCAAAAACGGAGATGTTGTCCTAGATGATATTATCACCCATCGGCTACCTCTCTCGGAAGCCGAACATGGCTACAAAATCTTCAATGAGAAGAAAGATGATTGCTTAAAGGTGGTACTACAACCGTAAAAGGTTTTTCACTAATAGTTACGGCACACCAGGAGTTTTCTTGGTGTGCTTTTTTTATTACCTATTTTGACTGCTGAGCACTCATTAGCTTTGTATCAAAGTCGATTACAATGGGGCTTTCTCCCATCATTGTTACCAATAGCTGATTAGAAAACAGTCGTAACTACCGGGGTGGGGTGGGAACAATGACTGTTTGGCGGTCGTAAGATAAGGCGGCCACGATACCCAATCCGCCCCGTACGTTGGTCGTAATCTCTCCTGAGACCGCAAAGGGGTTAAAGTTAGCTGCTTCGGCACTGCTAGCCGAGGATAAGAACCGGTAGTGCATTGGCTCAAGATGATATACGGTGCCAACAATGGTATCACCTTCTACAAAATCGTATCCCGATCCGAATACAATGTTGTTATTTTCATTGGCAAAGTTATCGTCTAAGGTAGTTGACAATACGCTGGGCGCGTAGGCTTGCCCTTCGTTCAATACCAACAAATAGTAATTAGTCTGGGCCGGATGGTCGGCAAAGGTCGTCAGGCAAAAGGCCTCATTTTCTTCGTTGAAGGTAGGTTCCAAGCTGGCAATAGGTACCACCGGCATAAACTGGGTAGTAGCCTCAATTTTCCGGCCCTTTGAATCGGTGGCCACCAGCGTGAAGTCGCCCTGCGGTTGATCGGGCAACGGTCGGGTACTGCCGTAGTTGTACACTTGACCCGTATTTGGGTCTGAGAAAATGCCATTAACCAGCGTGTCGGTTTTTCCGGAGTAGGAGAGAAGTACGGTTGCATCCGATACTAAAGAAAAAGCGGTTGATGCATCAAAGAACGAAGTGCTTTCTGACAAAATAAGCCGAGGAGGACTTCCAGCTTCTAGGTAACATTCCACTACCAGTTGACTTTCGTAAGCGGGCAGAACAACATCAGCTTCTTGGGTGCAGGCAGCTAGAAGAATCACGCTAAGAATTGTCAATAGTATATTTTTCATACGGATTAAAATCTAAAGTTGTACGTGATAGAGGGCAAAATGGGAAACAGGGTGGTAGACTCCGCCGTAAATCCGGTAGGTACATTCTCGGCGTTGCGCTGCGTCTGGAAGCTAAGTAGGTACGGGTTAAGACGGTTATACGCATTGTATATTCCAAACGTGATGTCCGCCTCTCCGCGTCGTGGGCGCAGTTTATAGACCAGCGAAAGGTCAAGCCGATGGTAAGCCGGCATCCGGTAATTGTTACGGGCCGGATAGTCAGATACCACAATAAAGGGACGCTCGTCGGCATCAGTAGCCCCGGGAATACCCGTCTGAGCGAAACGCCCACCGGGTACCGACACCGCGTTACCAGTATTATACACCCAAGTGAGGGCCAACTGAACGCGCTTATTAATATCGTAGGAGGTTACCACCGATATATCGTGCCGCCGGTCGTAGCGTGGATAGAATCGCTGCCCATTGTTAATCTCATCAAACTGCCGCCAGGTGTAAGACCAGGTATACCCGATCCAGCCCCGTAACCGACCGCTGGTTTTTTCCAAGTAAAATTCGTTGCCGTAGGCCTGTCCCTCACCAAAAACGAACTCATCCTCTAGGTTGGCATTGACAAACAACTGAGCCCCTGGCTTATAATCCACCACCCTATTTAGCCACTTGTAGTACAGTTCATTAGTAAACATAAATTGGTTGCCCAGCTTCCAACTGATCCCAGCACTAATCTGATCGGAATATTCGGGCTTAATGATCTCGGTGGAGGGGTACCAGATATCGGTAGGTAGAGAAGCCCCCGAGCTTACTACCAAGTGCCGATACTGGTTCATCCGGCTGTAGTTAGCTTTGAATGACAGATTTTCGGTTGCCAAAAAGCGAGTGCTCAGTCGGGGCTCGAGGCCTACGTAGCGAGCCTGATCACTGGCAAAGCCACTCAGCCGAAGTCCAGCGTTCACTTTTAGCAGACCAAAGTCAAACTCGTCGTCAATATACGCTCCGCCCTCGTACGCGGTTAGGTCTTCGCCTCTATCTAGGCCTTCGTCGGCCTGGCTACTGGCTATACTAAAGCGGGAGATGTTGAACCGGCTCTGCATAACGTCCCAGCCTACTTTTAAGGTGTGGCGGGAAAAAGCGAACTGATACTGATTTTGTATTCCGTAGTCCCGAATTCCCGACTGAATATTGAAAGCGAAACGGTCAAAGGTTGAGTTAATCGCGTAATTATAATCAGCTAAAATCAGGTTAAACTTGGTTGTAAGGCGATCAGAAAAGCGGTGGTTTAGTCGCAGGCTGGCTGCGGTGTTGCCCCAGGAGAAGTCAGTTTTGAAAGCACCCGGGTCAATTTGAAAGCGATCGCGGCCAGCGTACACTGAGGCCGATAGATCGGTTCGGTCCGAAATGAGGTAGTCTACGCGACCATTCAGGTCGTAGAAGTAGTACGATGGTATTGGGTTCTGGCTTGTATCGCCCTCATTAGCGTTGTTAATCAAGTTAGTGAACACATCAGCGTACGTGCGTCGGGCAGCAACCCGGTACGATAGCTTGTTCTTCACAATAGGCCCGGATACATTTACGCGAGAAGCGAGCAACCCGATTCCTCCGCCAGCTTGAAACGCAGTGTCAGTGGCGGGCAGGGTGCTTACGTCAATGACCGAAGATAAACGTCCGCTGTATTCCGCCGGAAAACCCGCTTTGTACAGGGTAGCGCCCTTGACCGCATCAATATTGAATGTGCTAAAAAAACCGAATAAGTGGCTAGGGTTATACACCGGAGCACCATCGAGCAAAAAAAGGTTCTGGTCGGTGCCGCCGCCCCGAACGCTGATACCACTGGTACCTTCCCCCGCGGTCTTGATTCCCGGTTTTAGTTGAAATACTTTTATCACATCTACCTCTCCGAAGAGGGCGGGAAGCAACTTAGCTGTCTGTTGACTGATTCTTTCCACGCCCATCTGTACGGCAGCTACCTGCTGCCGACTGCTCACTTCGGATATCACCACTTCGTTTAGTACTTGAGTATGAGGGGCCAATCTCACTACCAGTTCTTCGGTAGCACTATTCACCGCGATTGTTCGGGTACGGTACCCTTGAAAGCTAATCTGTAGTGTGTTGCTGTTCGCCTTCGGAGTGATTGTAAATCGGCCATTTGCATCGGTACTGGTCCCTTGCGTGTGATAGAGTACCGTAGCTCCTTCCAACGGCTGCCGGGTGGCGGAGTCCAACACGTAGCCAGCGATAGATTGACCGGGGGCCTGCGCTGATGCGACCTGCGTGCACAGGAGTAAAGGGATAATCAGTAAAAAGATAACGAGACAAATTTGCTTCATCGTTGGATGGTATAGGTTTAACTTCATCGGAAGCAAAAGTCATCATTTCTTACAGGGCACACTTGTATAATCCAGTGAACGGACAGAAAAATGGGGTAAAGAGTAGAAATGAACTGGTGAAAGGGCTATCGGTTGTGTTAGTACAGACCAACACTAAGGTAGCAATAGTATGGAAGCGCGATGTCGTACGCAGTCGCCGGGCCCCAAGTGACTACTATCTACGTAGATCGCTGAATAGCTAATAGCTTTCGGCCACTTTGGTTATTTAACCTCCGATTAGAATGGAACGTATAGTGTATACAATGACATCTACCATTCCTACTTTTCACCATCCGACTAACTTTGCTGCCTTTTACGGCTTCAGTTTGCAGCCATCAGCCGTCGAGTTCACTGTACAACGGATAGAGCACTGCTTACCGGACACTTCTATCCGATTGCCCCTCTATCGGACTAGTTACTTCACTATTTTTTTATTCGAGCAGGTGGAAGGTAATTATTCAATTGATCACTTGACATACTCAGTGCAAAACTACTCGCTTTGTATCACTTCACCCGGGCGTCTAAAGTCCTGCGAAGTTGCCTACCCTTGCCGCGGATATATGATCACGATTAGTGAACTGTTCTTTAAGAAGTATCTGTCGGCCTACCCTGATCTTTCTTATTTAATTACGGAAGCAGTTCCGGTAATTCATCTATCGGCCCTTTTGTTTGCTGAGTTTGCAGCAATAAGTCAGCAGATGCTACTGGAGAACCTTAGAGGGCTTTTTCATGAGGAAGTTATTAGTGGTCTGCTGATTGCATTTCTGTACAAAGCCAAAAGAAGTGGGCTACATGAATATCAGGATAGCCCCCCGTTGCCAAAGAGCACGGTAGATACATTTAGACAAATGATGGAACAGCATTGGATAGAGCTAACCGAAGGAAAGAGGGAACAAATGCCCCGCACCCGAGATTATGCCGAATGGCTGCACCTGCATCCTAAGTATTTCAGTCGCCTGATACGCGCCCAAACAGGAGACACTCCTCGTGCGTTGATTCGTCAAAAGCAGATCCACCAAGCTCAATCGCTACTGGTCCGAACAACACTCACTGTGAAAGAGATTGCTTATCAGTTAGGGTTCTCCGAACCTGGTCACTTCTATCGGGTTTTTCGCAAGCATACCGGATACACTCCGGTCCAATATCGTCAGCAATCACAGTAGGTGTACCTTTGTCCATACTATTGTTCCTTTTGGCCAGTCTTCTCCACTGTTTGTTTCCCTAGCTTTGTAAGCAATACAAACAATACCATATTATGTTATCCAACGAACGTACGTTACAGCAGTGGCTGACCTTCAGTGGCTGGTTCAATATTTTAGCCGCTTTCCCGCTGATGATGCCAGGATTGGCTGACCTATATTTGACACAACTCAGTCGGCTAAACACTGCCTTAGGCTGGGGAGGGGCTATTTATGAGGTGCCGAACCTTCCGGTGCACGCACTCCTAATTAATACGGCAGGGGCTGATTTGGTTTTGGTAGGGTTGGTTGTGCTGTATGCCGCTCGTCAACCTCTTGCAAGGAAAGGTATCATAGTACTTAATGCTATCTTCCGATCTCTATTTATCGTCGTGGTACTTTACTACGTATTTTCTTTCGATCTGATGCGACTTTTCGTACTATTCGCCTTGGCTGATGTGATTATTGTTGCTGGATTCGCCTACGGATTATACCAGTTATCAGCAAACGCGCCGCCAAAGCTAAATCAACTATAGGAAACGGATACCTTTGCCTGGCACTATAATGAAGTTACCCTAACTCTAAAGCGATCAAAGAGTATTAACTACTCTCCCGCAACTACCCCCGGTTGCGGTAGCTCCTCAATACCGGCTTCTTTCTTCGCTTGATCAACAATGTCTTTTACATCGGATAGCAGGGCTTTGGCATCGTAGATGATACCATCCTTAATCGTATACTTTATTCCTCCTGCCCGAGTAACTTCGTTATCTTCGGTGAGCTTAATCGCTCCGGTACCGTACAGTACCTTCAGGTTAGCCAACGGGTTTTCTTCTACCAAAATCATATCGGCTAGCTTGCCTACCTCAATAGAACCAATCTCCTGTTCCATGCCCAGCGCTTCGGCTCCCTTCAGGGTAGCGGCCCGGATGACCTCGAGCGGATGGAAGCCGGCTTCGCGCAGCAGTTCCAGTTCGCGGATGTAGGCAAAGCCGTAGAGCTGATAAATAAAGCCCGAATCAGAACCCGCCGTTACCCGACCGCCCTTGTTTTTGTATTCATTGACAAACTGCATCCAGCGGAGGTAGTTCTGCTTCCAGTTCACTTCCTCCTCAGTACCCCAGTCGTGCCAGTGGGAACCATGCGAGACCCGACTAGGCTCATAGAATTTCCACAAAGAGGGCAGGGTGTAATCGGTGTGCCACTCGGCAGTGCGGGCCCGCATCAGGTCGCGGTTGGCTTCGTAAATATTAAAGGTAGGGTCTAGGGTAAAATCCAGTTGAATTAGCTCATCCATCACTTCGTTCCAGCGGTCAGAGCCGGGTTCCGCTGCCTGTAGCCACAGTCGCCCCGCCTCACCGAAGCGGTGCTGCTCGTTCTGATAGTTGTAATCCAGTGGATAATCCTGAATGGTGCGTTCGGTAAACAGCGCTTCGGGTAAGCCGTACCAGTGCTCCATACTGGTTAGGCCCATTCGGGCAGTATTCAGCACATTGAGCCAAGCCACGTTCAGTTGAGCGTGGTGGCAGGCCGAGCGTAGGTTGAACTTCTTCGCTTCATCCAGGGCGGCTTCCATAATATCGGGTCGGGCACCGAAAAACTTTATACCATCCGCTCCTTGCTCGGCAATACTTTGTACCCAGGTGCGAGCTTCTACTGGGCTATTCACTCCGTTCTCTAGTCCTTGTCCAAAGAACGTGTACGCTTGAATGCGTGGAGCCGTAATAGTGTTACTGGCACTTTTCTCCCGCTGGTCCAGTGTCCACTCCAACCCGTTACCACTACCTGGGTCGCGCACCGTGGTGATGCCATGGGCCATCCAGAGTTTAAATACATATTCAGCGGGAGTGCCTTGGCCTTTTCCACCAATATGTCCGTGCATATCTACCAAACCCGGGAGCAGGTACATACCCGTAGCATCAATTTCTTTTCCCCCTTCTTTTAAAGTTGGGCGTCCTTCGGTTTTAATAGGAACCCCGGGGTAGCCAACCGTTTTAATAGCCGAAATACGATTGTTTTCTACCACTACATCCACTGGACCAATGGGGGGCGATCCGGCACCATTGATTAAAGTAGCCCCGCGAATAATTAATTGAGGAAATGGACCTTCGCCTTCGTTCCGCTCGGGTGCGCGGGGAATAGCATCATCGGTTTGGGCTAAGGTAGATAGAGAAGTGCAAAAGAAAACAACGAAGGTGAGGTAGTAATTCATAAAAGATATGTGGTCAAGTACTCAAAATTAATGAATACCGGAACATTATAACATCTGAACACTCAAGTATTTTACGGAAAAGAGGTCAATACAAAAAGCTACCCCCTTAACAGAAGTAGCTTCTTAAAATCTAAAAGAAGAGATTACTAGACTAAAGGCTAGCTAATGATTTTTCAAGATCATCAATAAGCTTTTGCGATACTTGGCGAGGCTTATCCTTCTTAGCTTCTTTAAGCAGGTCAACCGCCTTGGTACCAAATTCCTTTAGTCCATCCGCTTTTTTGTCGTAGTTGTAGCTACCTACGCACCAGTCCAGTTTTTCTTTAATCTCGGTGTACTTGCTATCGTCCATTTTCTCGAACTTAGCGGCTGCTTCTTGGCAGCTTTTAGCAAGTTTCTCAGCAGCCACCTCAGGGGAAGTAGCTTTGCCGTTAGATTTTGCTTTGGAAGCTGCCTTCTTAGGAGCTGCTTTTGTGGTTTTGGCAGCAGCTGCCTTCGTGGTTTTAGCTGCTGTAGTCTTTGTAGTCTTGGCCATAACTCAATAGTTTTAGTTACAGAATAAAAGGAAAAATTAGTGTATAAATTTATAAGAAAAGATAGTACGTGGGGTTAGCACGATGGTTTAATATATCTAATTGAAATTCAGGCGAATTGTTTGGAAGGGCAATAGAGATGAAATTATTTCACAAAGGTAACGTAGGAATTTTGGTATGTGCAACTGCGCAGAGCAATTTATACACTTTTTTTATTTATCGTAGTCGTTTTTCTTAAAACTCTAACCATAAGCTATATTACGGCTTGTATTTATTAATTTGATTACAAATAGATGAAACAGGCATTTTCGTAGTAATATTGTAAATATGCTATTGATACTAAAAAAATTAGGCTGTTATTATCAAAATTGCTTCATTGCGCTTTAGAATAGTATTGCTTTTTAATTATTGCGTAGCATGACTCCTACTACAACTACTACCTTAGAAAAACCCCAATTAAGCTTTTGGCAGATCTGGAACATGAACTTTGGCTTTTTGGGTATACAGTTTGGCTTTGCGTTACAAAATGCCAATACCAGCCGTATTTTTGAAACGCTTGGAGCCAGCGTTGACGATATCCCAATTCTGTGGATTGCTGCTCCTACAACTGGCCTACTGGTACAGCCTATTGTAGGTTATTTTAGCGATAAAACTTGGCACCCAAAACTAGGTCGCCGTCGCCCATTTTTTTTGGTAGGAGCCATACTCGCTAGCATTGCACTGATCATCATGCCTAACTCCCCATTGCTATGGATTGCCGCGGGAACTCTGTGGATTATGGATGCGTCCATTAATATCTCGATGGAGCCCTTCCGGGCGTTGGTAGCTGATATGTTACCCTCTTCTCAGCGCACGATGGGCTTTGCGGTACAGACGTTCTTTATTGGTGTGGGAGCAGTGATTGCTTCCGCCTTGCCCTATATATTAACTAACTGGTTTGACGTAGCCAATACGGCTCCCGAAGGGCAGATTCCTAACTCGGTGAAGTGGTCGTTCTACTTAGGTGGGTTTGCGTTTTTCACCGCAGTGCTCTGGTCGGTACTACGAACGAGGGAATACCCGCCGGAAGAATTTCGTCGCTACAATGGGGAGGAAGGTACTGAACTAGTGGATGAAGGAATCGGGCAAATCTTCACTGATTTTGTGAAGATGCCTAAGACGATGAAGCAGTTGGCCGTCGTGCAGTTCTTCACCTGGTTTGCCCTGTTTTGTTTGTGGCTTTACACTACTTCGGCGGTGACCAGCCACGTATACGGCACCACTGATGCTACGTCCGAACTTTACAACGAAGGTGCGAACTGGGTAGGGATTTGCTTTGCTGTCTACAATGGCTTTTCGGCAGTATTAGCTTTCCTGCTCCCCCGAATGGCCAAAAGTCTGGGGCGGAAGAGAGTTCACTTAATTGGGCTTTGTATTGGGGGGCTGAGCTTTATTTCTATCTACTTCATTCAAGACCCGAACTTATTATTAGTGTCTATGCTAGGAGTGGGGTTTGCCTGGGCAAGTATTCTGACCATGCCCTACGCCATTTTGGCCGGGTCACTGCCTCCTTCTAAAATGGGCATCTACATGGGGATCTTCAATTTTTTTATTGTCATTCCTCAGATTATCGCCTCCGGTACACTAGGCTACATTTCCCGAACCTTCTTCGATAACCAGGCAATCTACGTGCTGATGCTGGGGGGAGTTGCGATGATCATAGCTGGCTTGTTAGTAACTTTGGTGGATGACGTTGATGATGAAGTGGTAGAGGCTTGATTACTCTAATCGTCACCAAGTATTATTTTGATCTTAACGAGTTGGAAGCTGGAAATCCAAATATCGTTTTGGAGTCAATAAATATTAAGCCTTACACTTCCGACTTCCGCTTCCTACTATATTAAACATTATTCTGATTTTTTTCAATGGTAAACAGTTGACTATCAGATCTGTAAAAAATCAGAATATCCTTTATTAGAATAAGTTTTCTTTACGCCTCGCTAAAAACCTGCCCTATGCCAAAGAATACTACCGACGAAAACGTACTCTTAACTAAAATTAAGAGTAAACGCCAGGAGCTTTCCAATTATCTTCGTAAAACCAAACCACAAAATACTAGGCTGATAAACTCTTCTATTATTGCCGGAGCACTGGCCGCTGCAATAACAGCGGGGCCGGGGGTTGGTGGTGAAGGCTTCATTAGTTCAGCCAAAAGTATGGTATCATTCGGAGTACCGATCTGGCAGGCTCTTTGTTTGGCAGCATCTGCTCTGTCAGTAACAGCGGTGATTGCTAACGGTATGCTAAAGTCAAATGGCTTGGCCGCTAAGATTTCCAAAACTCAGCTATGCGATGCTAAGCTGGAAGGGCTTGAAACTATGCTCGAGTTGCGGCAAATAGATACAAAACAAGCACTTCAGCTTTATACGCAACAACTCACCGAGATCTCGCATATTTAGCACTAGTTGAAAATGGATAACCTGCCTTTGCCGGAAGGTGGATAATTGAAAAGTTAATTATCCGTACCATAGCCTCCCCCTCCGGGTGTTTGGATAACAAACTGATCGCCCGCTTGCATCTCGGCTTCTCCTACATTCATCAGTATTTTTTCTGTACCGTCTTTCCGAATAATCCATTGCCGCCCAGCTTTACCGGGCTGACCACCGGCCATACCGTAGGGAGCAACGTTACGATGTTGAGTAAGTACCGTGAGCGATATCGGAGCTAAAAAGGTGAACTTACGAATAATACCATTTCCCCCCGACCATTTTCCAGCTCCCCCCGACTGCGGACGAATAGAAAATTCATCCAGGCGTATCGGATAGCGGAATTCCAGCACTTCGGGATCAGTGATACGCGTGTTTGTCATGTGCTGATGTACTGCATCCGTTCCTTTGAATCCTGAACCGGCTCCGCTTCCGCCACCAATGGTTTCGTAGTAACCAAACTGCTCGTTACCAAACAAAACGTTGTTCATCGTTCCTTGACTACAAGCTGCCATGCCAAACGCTTTTAGTAGTGTGTCTACCAATCGCTGGCTGGTTTCGGTGTTACCGCCCACTACCGCTGGGCACTGTAGCGGACTATCTGCGAAAGTTGGGTTTAAAATAGAATCTTCCGGCAGTACGATTTTGATAGATTCAAGTAGTCCCTCGTTTAACGGTAAGTCTTCATCCAAAAGTAAGCGAAGCACATACATCACGGTACTGTAAACAATGGCAGGCGTAGCGTTAAAATTATTGGGATGAGTAGGAGCACTTCCGGTAAAGTCAACCGTTAGATAGTTTCCCTGCTCAGCCGTAACTCGCACCTTCAATTGGCTACCATCATCTAGAAATTCAGTGGCAGAATATGAAGTCTGTTTCAATTCTTTCAGGCAACTCGCCATACGATGAGCGGTACGAGACTCAATCTTTTGCATGTAGTGCGAAACTGCATCCGCGCCGTGCTGCTGGGCTAGTTGTTGTAAGGCTTCCATTCCCCAGCGGACGCTGGCTAAACCACCGTTGAGGTCGGCTAAATTTTCTTCAACGTTGCGGGTTGGGAACTTACCAGTAGTAAATAATTGGCGAATTGTTTCCCACTGAGGCTCACCTTGGCGTACCAGATAAGTAGGCGAAATGACCACTCCTTCTTCCGCCAAAGTAGTGGCCTGCGTAGGCATAGAACCAGGACGGGAACCACCAATTTCAGCGTGATGCGCCCGATTCGCTAGGTAACCAATGAGTTGCTTCTCAAAAAAAACCGGACTGATGAGGGTAACATCGGGCAAATGCGAACCACCGTAACCAGGATGATTAGTGATGATAACATCCCCTTCCTCCATTGAAATACTCTCCCGAACAGATCGCACACATATTCCCAAACTACCCAAGTGAACTGGGATATGGGGGGCGTTAACAATCAATCGCGCATTAGCACTCAGTAAAGCGCAGGAAAAATCTAAGCGTTCTTTTACGTTTACTGAAAAAGAAGTTCGCTCTAGCAAGGCTCCCATGCCCGAAGCAATACTGGTGAAGCGGTTGGTAAATAACGCTAGTTGCACTGCTTCGGGGGCTTCCGTGTGAAGCGGGTCAGTTTTTTCCTCTGAGAAAAGCAGAGCATTGCCGAACCCATCGAGCTGAAACTGCCAATTGGGTTCTACCCATAGTGTGGTGGTATTACTAAGAACCAAAGCCGGGCCGAAGATAGAGGCTCCTGCTTGAAGCTGATCCCAATCGTAGACCGGTGCAGAAATCCAACCATCTAGAGTGTAGGCTGATTGAGTTGCGGTGGCAGCGGGAGTATACCTTTCTTCTGCCGTGGGCAAAGGAATAGTAGGCGGAGCGGTAGAAACTACTACTTTGATAGATTCTAACTCTACGGTACGATTGGCGAGCCAGTGACCGAATAGAGCTTCGTAGCGTTGGCGATAACTATCAATTACTTCGTCGGAGCGTGTGAAGTCTATGTCTAGCGTGCTTTCTTGTCCCTCAAATCGCAAGAATAGCTTAACCAAGCGCGTTTGTAGATTTTCACTGGTGTAACCTTCCTGCTGGCAAAGTTCAGTGGCTTCCTGGCGAAGTTGTTCAATCCAGTTTTCCAAATCATCCTGAACTTCAACGAAAGGTTGGAGCACTTGGCGAGTAGCAAACCGCTCCAGTACGGCTTGCCCCATGCCGTAGGCACTGAGTAATCCGGCATCCTGCGGAATAATAATAGTTCTAATATTTAGCAATGAAGCAATTTCGCAAGCGTGTTGTCCGCCCGCTCCGCCAAATCCCAGTAGGGAATATTCGGTAGGATCAAATCCTTTCTTAACTGAAATACTACGGACCGCCTCTGTCATCTTTTCATTAGCGATCCGTAGAAAACCTAGCAGCAGTTCTTCATCGGAAACTTTGGGTGATTGGGATAGAACTTCCTTTACCTTAGCTAGCACCTGCTGAGCAGCATTCCGATTAATAGGAATTCCAAATTTATCCGCTCGCAACCTTCCCAGCAGTAGGTTTACATCGGTAATAGTAAGCGGGCCACCTTGTCCGTAGCAGGCTGGGCCCGGGTGAGCCCCAGCACTCTCGGGACCTACAGCGAGCGCATCACTTTTGTATTGACAGATAGAGCCACCTCCGGCTGCCACGGTTTCAATGGCTAAAGCCGGAGAGGTGATTTCAGCCTCGCCTACTTTAGTTAAATACTGATAGTCGTACTCCCTATCGTATCGGGATACGTCGGTACTGGTACCACCCATATCTAGCGAAAGTAACCGCCGAAACTTGGGATGCTGAGACTGAACCTGCTTGAGCACCGCTGCCGATCCTACCACGCCGCCAGCGGGACCACTAAGCAGGCTATCTTTAGGTTGATAAAGATTAGCATCGGCCAATCCTCCGGCACTACTCATCACTTTCAAGCTTCCGTCAGGAATATGCGCTCGAATGCGAGTCAAATATTGGTGAATAATAGGAGCAAGGTACGCGTTGACAACGGCAGTAGCTGCGCGGGGTAATATTTTCTGAGATGAAGAAAGCTCAGAAGAAATTGAAACGTGGGAAAAATTCTGATTAGCTAGTGACTTAGCTATCTGCTGCTCATGTACCGAATTGCGATAACTGTGCAGCAGCGCAATGGCTACTGACTCGGGTTGGGTTGAAATAAGTTGCTGAAGTACGTTATCTACCTCATCATTATTTAGGGAAATTACGGTATTGCCTTGAGCATCCAATCGCTCATCTACTTCAATAACGTGGGTGTAGTAAGGTGCTGGTTTTTGAATGTTTAATGAGAAAATATGTGGACGTTGCTGGGTGCCGATGGCGAGTAAATCCTTGAAGCCTCGGGTAACGAGCAGTGTTGTTTTAGCCCCTTTTCGCTCTAGCAATGCGTTAGTGCCTCGGGTGGTGCCTAATCGCATCTCCATCGGAGGGAGCGATTGATGGAGTGGGGTAGTCGTGGCTAAACGAGCTGCCAGCACCGGCGCTTCTTCAAAAGCGGTTAGCGCAAAATCTCTTCCAGCTTCTTTTTCCGGTAAGGGTTCTTCTAACGTTATAGAACTATTGGCTGGGTCGAATTTTTTCACCAGAAGGTTTGGTGAGTCTGGGAGTTGAAAAGTATAACCATTAAGTAAATCAGCGTTGTTAATGTGCCATTTTTGTTGGATTTTCCACTGGGTAGGACTGATAGCTTCTAGTAGTTTTCCACGTAGAGTACTATCACTCAGCACTTTAACTCGGTGTAATAC
>NZ_JBARYM010000684.1:0-4896 GCF_049647865.1 Tunicatimonas sp.
TCGCCAAGCACTTCGGTAACGACTGCAATGTCATATCCGAAGTACTGTTAGACCGCTACGAAGAATTTGGGCGTCGCGGCTTGATCACCCATCTGACCACCAACCTGAACGCCGAAGAACTACAGCAGCACTACCACGAGCGGATACGTTCCCGACTGCGGGAAATGTGCAACCTCATTACGTTTCCTGCCGAGATTCCCGACTGGCGAACGTAGTGCCTGTTTGCTTTTGGTTAGCAAGAAGGGAGTGAATAAGTACTTATCTAATCGTCTGATTTACAGCAATTTGCGAATAAGATGAAGTGTGGGTGAGTAACTCCTAAGCCTAAATCACTGATTGACAATCCGTTTCGTGTTACTTCACCAAGTACCTTTCCTATGAATCACAGTAAAAAAGTGAATATATCTAGTCAAGTCCACCATCTTCTAACTGAGGAAGCGGGGCGGCTCAACCTATCCCGGAAGGACTATATAGAAGCCGCCGTGCAGTTCTTTTCCGAGCGGCAGTCAAACCCTACTACTTATCAGCCTGAGGAAACGAAGAAAATGCTGCAAGAGGTCATTGACCGGCTGTTTTCCTATTTGGTACACCAGGAAAAGCATCTGCTTAAGAAGTTGCTGGAAGAAGCCACTAAAGCCCGCATTTTAGGAGAAGTATCCGCCAATCATCTACTGACCCTCCGCGCCCAGGATGACCCGTCAACCTTTGAGCAACTCCAACAGCAAGACCAGCAGTACTTAGCTCAACGCTTACGCAAAATGACTAACCAGCGGGATCATGGTCACGAGCAAAAGTAGCTATTCTAAAGGCTGTCTATCGTCTTTCCACCTTTCAACTTCTCTACCATCCAATCCCCAAAACCTAGAAACATGCACAGCAAAATCATTAACCCCAAACAACACGGCCGATTCGTCTTTTCCAACCGGGGCTCTTGTAAGAAAACCGTGAGCTACCTGGGGCACGAAGTACAAGAGCAACCGGGTACAGCCCACTTCTTCCATCAGCACCAGGATGCTATCACGGCGGATGAGGTACGGGAAGTGATCGACAGAAACGCCCGAGGACTTGGCAAACAGCAGGAGAAGTTTTACTCATTAGTACTTTCGCCTTCGTTTGAAGAACTGGCCCATTTGCAAAACGATCCTAAAAAGCTGAAAGCCTTTACCATGCAGGTCATGGAAAACTACGCTCATAACTTTCGCTTTACTAAGCAACCCGATAAAAAGCTTACTGGTCAGGACGTGGTCTGGTTTGCCACGATCCACCAAACACGAATAGAGAAGCAAGGGGATACGAAAGGACACCTCAAACCCGGTTTTCATACCCACATTCATGTACTGGTTAGTGCCCAGAACCAGGAAAGATCGCTCCGATTGAATCCCCGCAGCTACCGCAGTCGGTTTTCTATCAAAGACTGGCAGACACAAAATGGAAAAGACTTTCAGCAGCTATTTGACTATCAGAAAGCGACGATATCCGAAAAACTTACCGCTCCCATGCCACCCGAAGAGCAGCTTCGGTATCAGCGGCGTATCGGCGAAAAGGTAGCGCACCTGAACCAGTATTTTACCGGGCACTGGAAGCTAGACGAAAACAAAGTCTTGAAGATCGGAAAGGCTCAGCACTACGGCAAAGGCTTCTTTTTTCGCTTGCACCACCTGACCCAGCGCTACCAGCAGGGAAAACTGGTGAACAATCCGTACCACATGCTAGAAACTGGGAAAGACGAGCCGTTCCGACTGCCGGAGTACACGCTGTTGAAGCTGGGAAAACAAAGTCAGTCAATGGGTGAGGTGACAGAAGAAAGCCTGGATAGAAAGCGAAAGAAGAAGCAAACTCAGCAGCAACCCCAAGTAGAACGCTAGAACACTATACCATGACCTACCGTCCCTTAGTAGAGCTGCTTTTCCTGCTGTCCACCCTATTACTCATTCCACTGGGGCTAGAGTACACCTTACTAGCTTTTACCGAGCAGTTACCTACAGCTACCCATCCGCTACTTACGCACATGTTGGCTATTGTAGAGCGGCAAGGAGTGCTACTACGAACCGTTTGGCTGCTTACGTACACGGGACTGTGCCTGTCGTTAGTGGCTATGAAGGTTGACCAGTCGTCAACGAAAATCGCCTATCGTCCTACGGTTGATCTACCAATCGTTGTAGTAGGGTTCGTCGCGGTCTACGGTTTGCTGACGGTTCACTCGTACCCTATGACGACTATCTATTGGCTGTATCTTCTATCGGTCGTAGGGGTGCTGATTACCTTACCATTCATCATCAACGTATTTCGTAGAACAAGTACGAAAACTAAAGAACAATCGGAACGACGTAAGATTAATACCCACGATAGTATTGTCATCCGTACGCAACAGGGCTATTTGAATGTCGTGAATCCATACCGAGGCACGCTAGTGATGGGCTCCTCGGGATCGGGTAAATCCGAAAGCATTGGTAACGCTTTCTTACAGCAGTTTGTCCGAAAGGGCTTTGCGGGGATCGTCTACGACTTTAAGTTTCCGGTACTAGCCGGTGTACTTAATACGGCCCTACATCGCTCCGGCAATCCGCACAACTTGCATTACTTTATTGTGAACTTCCGCGATCTTTCACAATCGCACCGGTGCAATCCCTTAGCTGCCGAAAACATTCCTACGCTTTCTCATGCTGAAGAATACGCCCAGGCAATTGTGAGTAATCTAGATTCATCTACTATTAAGCGGCGTGACTTCTTTGCCGCTTCCGCCCAGGCCTGGCTCACCGCCCTGATCTGGTTTTTCCGCTGCGAGCACCCTGAACATTGTACCTTACCCCATATAATCAATACGGCGTTGTATTCGGACTATACCCATGTGATTAGTATGCTGGAAGCCAACCCGCAAAGTGCTGACTTGATTCGTAGTATTGCCACAGCTATTCGGAACAAAGCCGACAAGCAACTAGCTGGAGTGATTGCCTCCTTACAAATGATGGTGACTAAACTCAACTCCCCCGAGATCGCTTGGGTCTTATCCGGTAGTGACTTCAATCTTAATATTAATGATCCTAAACAACCTAAGATACTCTGTTTGGGCTCCGATCCTGGATTAGTAGACACCTTTTCCCCCGTGATTTCGCTGATTATCACGGTGGCTCTCAAACAAATGAACCAGCCGAATAAACAGAGAAGCTTTGTGCTGTTAGATGAAGCACCGACGCTTTACATTCCAAGGTTTGAGATCATTCCCGCCACGGCTCGTAGCAATAAAGTAGCTAGCGTCTATATGGTGCAGGATCTCTCGCAGATGATTGACCGCTACGGTAAGGACAAGGCGGAAGTAATTCTCTCCAATCTTTCCAATCAGTTTTACGGTAAAGCTAGCTCAGTAGAAACCGCTAGAAGGGTCAGTGAGATGATTGGTCGGGAAGAACAAAGCATCCGGAATCAGTCGCAGGGGGTGAGCCAGTCCGGTAGAGGGGGGCGCAACCTGTCGCACAATATCAGCAGCAGTCGGCAGGAACGCTTGCTCATCAAACCGCAGGAAGTGATGCAACTTTCCCCCGGTGAGTTTATTGGTCAGACGGTAGAAAGTAGCCTTCCCTATTTCCGAGCGAAGGCTAAACTACCGCAAGAAATGAGGCGGTATTCCGTAGCTACGTTTGTGGAAGTTCGGAAAGGTACGGTGCTAGATGATGAAGTACAGCAAAACTTTAAACAGATCCGAACGAAGGCAGCGAATATTGTCCGGCGGTACCCTAATGTTTACCGGCCTGCGGAATAAAGTATGTTCATTTGCTATGCAATTGAAAGGCTCTCAGTAATAGATCTCGTTCACGCTCAAGTTGTTGATAGTCTTCGGGTAATGGTTGGCTACCTGAGGAATGAGACGAAGGATCGTTTGCAGTAGTATTATCTGAATGACGACGTATCATTCGCTGGGCTTTCTGCACCATCTCTAAAAAATTTTGGTAGCTCACGACCTTTTGTAGAAAGCCTACGACTCGGTCAAATTGATACCCTTGCGTAGCGTACTCGGTATGTCCGGTGGTCAGAATCACCAGCGGTAGTAGGGCGCTACTTTTCTGTTCCAACATCTTTAAAAAATCAAAGCCGCTCATAGCGGGCATTTCCACATCTAAGAATACCAAATGAATCTCAGAATGAGTTTGAAGATAATCAAATGCCGCTATACCATCTAGCAACGTTGAGGCTAACTGCAACCCTTTTGTCCTTTCAACATAGCTGCTAAGTATATCGATACAAGCGGGTTGATCATCTACGATCAGGCAGTGTAGAACCGATGGCTCTTTCGTTGGTAGCACAACAGATAAATAATGGTTAAAAAAGTGATAAGAAGAACTGCAAAAAAGACCTCTCCCTACTTTGATGCTTTACATCAAGAGAAAGGTCTTGTATGCAAACTATCTTAGCGTTGCCTTTTTGGTCGCTTAGGAACTCGGGGCAGGCGCATCCGAGGTGGTCGGGGGCCACCCCATCCTCTAATGGACTGCTGTTGCTCAACACTCAGTTCGGTGTAGGTTGCTTCTGAATTTGTTTGGTTTTTCATGATTAATAAAATTTAAAAATTTGTACTTTTTGAGTTTTCAAAATTAGCATTTGAAATTTTTACTGCCAAATTGAAATAAGAAAAATACACGAACGGCAGATAAATGAGCATAAACAGTCGTACTATCTGCATCAAAGGCATATTCTAAAGCGTGACCGCATACCATCCTGAAAATATATTGTAACTTTTGTCATATCTTTGTAAAAGTAGAATTATGAAATCTGAGAATAAATATACTATAAACGTTTTTAATAAAATTATATTGATATACAATATCGTTAAGTGAATGATGAACTATTCATATAAATATATTGACTACACTATTGTTCACCTCAAGTGGTGGCGTCATGGGG
>NZ_JBARYM010000685.1:0-3086 GCF_049647865.1 Tunicatimonas sp.
TCTGCGGAGCAGCACTCGCGTAAAAATAGTTAAATGCCCCGTTGAGCCACCCTCCTACTAAGATAAACTTATCGGAGTTGAAGTTGGGGGCAGTAGTGGCAAAGTAGCCTCCGTAAATATCGGAGAATAGCGACTGCGTAAGTTGGAACGGTCCTCGAGCTGGATTGCCTAAGAATGCCGGAGCGTACTGAGCTGCTCTCACTACAGCACCGTATTCACTTTGAGTGAGATTGTCTACGGTTAGGTTCTTAGGATCGGTATTAAGTTCGGTAAAATCATCGGTACAACTGTTGGCCAGAAAGATAATGGCCAGTACTGCGGTGTATAATATACTTCGATTCATCTTCATATTGATTTACAATTAAAAACCAAGGTTAACGGATACCCCAAAGCTACGAGTGGTGGGCAATGCAAAGGAGTTTAATCCTTCGGCATTGTTATTTACCGACTGAACTGCTTCCGGGTCAAAATATTCTGTCTTGTTAGTAATGAAGAACAAGTTTCTTCCCACCAACGAAATACTAGCACTTCGGAAAGGGAGGTTGGCTAATGTGCTCTCGGGTATTTTGTAGCTAAAAGCCAACTCTCGTAAACGGATATTAGAAGCATCTCTGATAAAAGCTTCGCCCACGGGAGTGTTTCTACCACCCAGTCGGTTCCACAAATCTTCCGCATTCATCTGAATATTGTTAGGAGTACCGGTGGGGGCTCCGGCTTCATCTACCAAAACCGCTGTCTCGCCCGCAAAGATATTTTCACCAAACACCAGCGATCCATCTCGACCTTGAGCAGTATAATCGAGCAGTCCACTACCCGCCATAATAGCCTCAGTGAATACGGTAACTTGTCCGCCTTGACGCATATCTATTAGCGTTCTCAAAGAAAAGTTTTTGTATCGCAACGTATTGTTAATTCCCATGAGCCAATCTGGCTGGAAATTGGATACGGGTACGGTTTTACCCGCGGTAACGATTGGTAGTCCCTGAGCATCAATAAGAACGTTTCCTGCATCATCTCTTTCGAATCCGCGGGAATACTGAATACCAAATGGTTCATCGGCTCTGATTTGGTACTCGTTCAGGAACCCACTTCCCTGAATCAGCACGTCAACGTCTTCGGTAATTTCCACTACCTCACTAACGTTTCGGGCAAAATTAGCGGTCAGGTCCCACGAGAAGTTAGGAGTGGATACCGGAGTAACCCCCAATACGATTTCTACTCCCTGATTTTGAATGTCAGCTCCGTTTAAAAATATACTACGCACTCCCGAGGCCACCGGTACATTGGTAGCGAATAGCTGATCAAAAGTATTTGAACGGTAGTAGGTGAAATCTAACAGTAAATTATCCTCGAAGAACCGAAGGTCAAACCCAGCTTCCCAGGTTGTGGTTCTTTCCGTCTGTAAATTCGCTAGTGGAAGAACAGGGCTTAGGGAGATCGTTCCAGCACTTACGGTTGCCTCTCGAGACAGTCGATAGGGAGCAGTATCATTTCCTACTTCGGCAAAAGAGCCTCGTAGCTTAAAGAAACTGATAGCCGAAGGAAGGTCTACCAAGTCGCTTACTACAGCGGTTAACCCTACGGAGGGGTAACTGTACGAGCGACTAGCTTCGGGTAGTGTAGAACTCCAATCGTTTCGGAACGAACCACTTAGGAAAATTGCGTTGTAGAACCCAATCTCACCAAAGGCATACACCGATTGCTGCTCTATTTCTGCAAAGGATTCGTTAGGTCGAGGTTGTAGTGTGTTTTCTAAAGCAAATAAGTTTTCCACGTTGAAGTTTTCTCCAAATCCGCCAATAGTTTCACTTTTAGCTCGTCGGAGGTTGGCACCCGCATTCAGTCCGATTGAAATATTTTCGGATACATCCTTCTGGTAACTTAGCAGTACATCCGTGTTCCAATCCCAGAAGTTGCCAAAAGTTTTAGAGTAAGAACCTCCGTCCGCCGTGATGTAAGTGTCTACGTAACGCAGAAATTCTTCCGATCGGTTCCGGCGATCTATACCTGATCGAACTAGGAAAGATAAGTCATCAGTAAATTGGTACTTTAGCGATAGTAACCCCAGTACTCGCTCGTCTAGGCGGGGGCGTTGAACATTGTTGGCTGTCCAGTAGGGGTTGCCTGCTTCGTTAGATCGGGGTACGTAAAAATGCTGTCTTAACTGTCCGGCATCGTTGGTAAACTGGAAATACTCTAAGTCTTGGGTACGCAGGTTTCTTGGTAAGATATAAGCGTATCGGGCGGGGTTATCAAAACTCTCACCACTGGTTAATACATCAGAGAAGTTACTGCGGATATAGGTAACCTTAACATCGGTGGTTAATTTATCGAATAAGGTGGTGGTGTTTCGCACGTTAAGATAATGACGATTCATGTCATTCTGCGGTACAATTCCTTTACCATCGGTATTGGTATAGTTAAAGCTGGTGTTGGAGTTTTCATTATTGATGTTTACTCCCGCACTTACGGCGATAGTGTGCCCGTTTTGGAAGAAATCACGGACATTGTCGGGTTGAGCGGTAAGCGGATACGTACCACCAACCGATGCTAAGTAGTCTGGGTCATTCGACCAATGGTCTACTATCTGCCCGGTCATGCGAGGCCCCCACGAGGTAAATGCTGCCGGAGAGTAAATCCCGGCTGAACCCTGTCCGAACTCATTTTGATACTTTGTGAGTAGTATGGGTGAGTTCACTTGGTAATTAAATCCTAAGTTAGCCGTTACGCCTTCGGGAGCTCCTGCCCCAGATTTAGTAGTGACGATAATTGCTCCATTATTAGCGCGACTTCCGTAAAGAGCCGCCGCATTTCCGCCTTTTAGTACCGAAATATCTGCAATATCGTTAGGCGAAAGATCCGCAATATCTCCTTCCATTGGAACCCCATCGATGATGTACAGCGGTTGGCTTCCGTTGGGTTGCAAGGAGCGATTTCCGCGGAGAACCACTTTAGTAGGCGCACCTACTCCGGCCCCCGTAGTGGTAATTGCGATACCCGCTACTTTTCCACTTAGGGCTTCCGTTATATTCACTGGGCGGGCTTCTTCAATTCCCTCACTCGATACTTCCTGCGTACTGTACGTC
>NZ_JBARYM010000686.1:0-10379 GCF_049647865.1 Tunicatimonas sp.
GAATTATAAGCGGTAGCCGTAACTTCCAATGTTTCCCGGCTTTGACAGGAAAACAGAACGGCAGTACAAAGAATGGTTAACAGGTAAGTGGTAGTGTGTTTTTTCATAGCGACATACTTATAGTGTAATTGTTAGTTTAACAAATTTAGACAGAGGTCGTTTTAAGTCAAGTAAATAGTAAAAAATTAAAATAACTCTTGTTGCTCACCAATAGAAAGTGGCTGAGGGGCCGATAATCCTAAACCACACTCTTGGTTTAGCCGTCGTACCAAGTAAATGCTGAGGTCTACACACAGGGCTTCTTCAGGCTGGTGAACAATGAAGTACACCTCTTGAATTCCCTGCGTAATCCATTTCTTGATTCGTTCAACCCAAGTATCAATCCGCAGATAATCCGTATGGTGAAGCCGATTCCCGACAAAACGGATCATTACACTGGGGTTAGTCAGCCGCATATGTACTACGTCGCGACGTCCGGCCGTATCAGTGATTACTGTGCTAACCTTTAATTCTTCTAACAATTGAAAAGCCCGATCTTGGATTCGTGGTTCACTGAACCAATCGGGATGGCGAAATTCTATTGCGAGCGGAATATCTTGAGGCCAGTACTCCAAGTAGTTAAAAAGGGACTTGCCCTGCTGAGGGTGAAATGTGGGCGGGAGTTGCATAAAGGAGATTCCTAGCTGATTACTAAAAGCGCGTAGTGCTGGAGTGAGCTGTTCGGTCGCATAAATTCCTTGTCCAAAATCGCCCTGATGACTAATGGATTGAGGTAGTTTCGGGCAAAAAGTAAATGAATCTTCTGCCTTCTCCTTCCACTGAATTACCTGATCTACGCTGGGAAGCTGATAGTGGGTACTGTTGAGTTCAATGGTTGAGAAGTGCTGTGAATAGTGAGTGAGATATTCTTTAGCGGGAGTTTTGGGTGGATAAATTTTTCCGATCAAGTCGCGCTCTCCCCAACGGGCAGAACCGACAAATACTCGTAGGGTTGCGGAAGTTGTTTGATTTTCAAGCACTTGCTGGGTAGCCGGGTGGTCGGGCGGAAGAGTGAAATTAACCCGCGATATATCAGCTAGTTTTCCGAATTTCATACAAACAAATACGTGAAACGACGAATCTGCGTTGGCAGTTTTATCAGGATTACTAACTTGCGTCATTTCTAGCTAACATGCAAAGATTTCTGCGCTTTATGGGAATAGTGGTAGTTGGGCTAGCCACTAATCATTCTTTCGCACAAGTAGGCGGGCAACGTATTTTTGAGTTTTTAGAGATCAGCCCAACAGCTCAAATTACGGCTTTAGGTCGCCAGCAAGTAGCCTTAGGTGACGATTCAACCCGAGTGCAGGAAGTGACCCAATTTCTGTTTAATCCGGCTCTCAATCAGCCTGAGCTTCATCAGCAAATTTCTATTCACTACACTCCCTACTACGCCGATATTTCTCAGGTATCGCTGGGGTATTCCTATCATCGCAAAGCAGTCGGCACGTTTGGGGTCGCGCTTCAGTACCTAAATTATGGTTCGCTGGAAGGGTTTGATGCTGCTGGTTTACCGATTGGCAACTTTTCTGCTCAAGATTTTGCCGTAGTCATTAATTACATCCACGAGATGCGACCGTTTAGGTTGGGTGGAAACTTAAAGTGGGTGAATAGTCAGATTTCCGGTTACACCGCAACTGGGTTGTTAGCTGATATCTCGGGAGTATTCCGGCATCCTACGCAGGATCTAACAATAGCATTAGTATTTAGCAATTTTGGGATCTTACTACAAGACGAACTTTCTCCGAGCATTCGAGAATTGCCTACTGACGTAAAGATTGGAGTGTCAGTAAAGCCACAATTTATGCCGTTTCGCTTCCATCTGACCACTTACCGGCTTATTCGAGGGTATGGTTATTGGGAGCAGGATGGAAACGAATTAGGAGTTGGCGGACAAATATTGCGGCATCTATCATTCGGCTCCGAGCTGCTGCTTAGCCCTAACTTTCAGGTGCGTATTGGCTACAACCATTTGACTCGAAGTGCGTTACAGTTACAACAAACAGCCGGCGGAGCGGGACTTACCTACGGATTAATGTTTAGAACCAGTACATTTAGGGTTGATTTTAGCCGAGCAGTTCTCCACGCTACCGGAGCTTATAATCAGTTTTCACTATCGTTAGATCTGAATCAATTATTTTTCCGTAATCCTTAGCATAAAAATCACTCGCTTCGGCGATCCGACCTCATTCGTCATAAATTGTAATTATTGAATCCTATAAAATTCAAAATCAAGATAATAGAGCATGTTAGCAGATAAGAAGTACTTAACCCCCCGTCAGATTGTTGCTGAATTAGATAAGTATATTATTGGGCAAGACGATGCAAAAAAGAATGTGGCGATTGCCCTTCGTAATCGCTGGCGGCGGATGCATGTGACCAGCGATATGCAAAACGAAATTATCCCGAACAATATACTAATGATTGGTGCTACCGGAGTGGGAAAAACCGAAATTGCCCGCCGCCTAGCTAATTTGGCCGATGCGCCATTCACTAAAGTAGAAGCATCAAAGTTTACTGAAGTAGGCTACGTTGGTCGCGATGTAGAAAGCATGGTGCGCGACTTGGTCGAGCAGTCGGTGAATTTAGTAAAAGAACGCAAGCAAGAGGAGGTAAAAGAGAAAGCAGCGGAGTTTGTGGAAGAGATTATTCTGGATGCTTTGATACCTCCCATCAAAAGCACTCCTTCACAAAATAAACCGGCATCAGTAGGTTTTGAAACCAACAGCGAACCTACCACCGATGAAGAACTAAACCAACGCACCCGTGAGCGATTTCGGGAGAAAATCCGCAGCGGAGAAATTGATGACCGTAAAATTGATATTAACATAAAGCAGGCTGGTAACCCCGGAGTAGGCATGATTGGTGGGGGTATGGTTGACGAAAGTTCGCTGATGAACTTGCAGGAG
Source organism: Tunicatimonas sp. (assembly GCF_049647865.1). NCBI lineage: Bacteria > Pseudomonadati > Bacteroidota > Cytophagia > Cytophagales > Catalimonadaceae > Tunicatimonas > Tunicatimonas sp. The sequence goes on from NZ_JBARYM010000686.1 coordinate 2,949, forward strand.
ATGATTGGCAATATGATGCCCAAAAAGAACAAGAAACGTAAGGTCAGCATTGGTGATGCCAAGCGGATTCTACTGGAAGAAGAGGCTGCTAAGCTAATCGATATGGATGAGGTGAAGGAAGAGGCTATAAAAAAGGCGGAGAATACCGGAATCATCTTCATTGATGAGATAGATAAGGTTGCAACGGGTTCCGATCGAAAAGGCGGCCCTGATGTGAGTCGAGAAGGCGTGCAGCGTGACTTGCTACCTATTGTAGAAGGTAGTGCTGTGAATACTAAGTACGGAATTATTCATACTGACCATATTTTGTTTGTATCAGCGGGAGCGTTCCATGTATCTAAACCATCTGATCTAATTCCCGAGTTACAAGGGCGCTTCCCAATTCGGGTTGAATTGAATGATCTCACGAAAGGTGATTTTATTCGTATTTTACAAGAACCAAAAAATGCTTTAACCAAGCAGTATCAAGCCTTATTTGGCGCGGAAGATGTTACGCTAGAATTCCAAAGTGATGCACTGGATGCTCTGGCTGATATTGCTTTCCAGATTAACTCAGAAATCGAGAATATTGGCGCGCGACGGTTGCATACTGTCATGAGCCATTTGCTTAACGACTTTTTATTTGATGTGCCCGATGAAATTGGCCCGAACGCTCATCTGGTAATCACTAAAGATATGGTGGAAGAAAGTTTATCAGGATTAGTGAAGAATAAAGATTTGAGCCAGTTTATTTTATAGAAGGAAGAGTGTTTAGGGCTTGAAATATGAGGCTCTTGTTATGAAACCAGTACTGAAAGATGTCTGGCGACAACTCGTAATCTTTTTTGGGCGGTAGGAGTGGCCTAAATGCTAACCTTGCTTAATGTTTATTACGATGAGCAAAAATTCAAGGAAGATATTGTTGTTGTAGTTGAGGAAGATACCGAGATCGAAGATATAACTACGAAAAAATCAAGGTAAATCGAAGAGCAGATACTAAGGGTGCGAGCTGCTCTATTAATTTTTAGTTCTAATCAATCTTTATACCCCTTCTCTTTTTTATACTTCGTATTTCAAATTTTCATTGTTCACTGCTCATTGAAAAATGCACTATTATTTTATAACCGGAACCAGTAGAGGAATTGGTAAAGCCCTAGCCGAACGAGCTTTGGAGGAAGCGAATGTGCAAGTCGTGGGTTTTTCCCGTCAACAAAGAATTGAACACCCCCACTACACACATCACTCGCTCGATTTATCGAATGTAGATAGTTTAGGGTCTACAGCCGAAACCATATTTACCAAACTCCCCAATGCCGAGCGAATTGTGCTGATTAATAATGCCGGAACATTAGGCGATGTGAAATACTTCGGTTCACTTGAAGATAGTAAGATTGATCAGCTCTTCTCAGTGAACGTTACGGCACCGGCAATTCTAATGAATCACTTTATTCGGGCTTATCAGACAGCAGAAGCCGAACGAATTATCATCAATGTTTCATCGGGAGTCTCTCGGTACCCAGTGGACGGTTGGTCGGGCTATTGTGCTTCCAAAGCGGCCTTAGATATGCTATCAGAAGTAGCTGCTTTAGAACTGAAAGAGCAAAACGTCCAACATTTTCGAGTACACGCGGTAGCTCCGGGTATTGTAGATACCCAAATGCAAACCAGCATTCGCGATGTAGATGAACAGAATTTTAGCCGTCTGCAAAAGTTCAAAGACTATAAGTCTGAAGGAGCTTTGGATAACCCTCAGCAAACTGCGGATAAATACTTCTACTTAATTAACCACCCCACAGAATTTCAAGAAGTCCGTCAGGATGTTCGGGAATTTTAAAAGCCATTTCGTAAGGTTACGAATAGTAGGTATCATTTAAATCAATAATGTAGGTGGGTTAGCCTTTTTCGTTACTAGATTTCTTCCAACGGTATAGCAGTACAAGCTTGCTGGCTCAAAAGAATACATTAGTCCATCTATTTCAATATCCTTCGTTATATCAATTGTAGTTACCGTAATTTCATATAGTTCATGCTTATTGCAAAATGTCCTTACATTTTTCAACTCTCCCGGGTTTTTTGCATAGCGGTTTGTCCATTTTATTTCATTACATCAAGCTGGTTTTTGTTTCTCATTTAAGGAAACAAAATCAACCTCGCCAGATTGCCACCTAGCGTAGTAAAGCTGTGAATTCTGACAATGTTGCCACTGCGAAAAAATAGCGGTTTCAACCATATTTCCTATAAAATCATCGGTGGCATTGATTGGAGAGAATAGTGCACTACGTAATGATGGATTGGTGAGATAAATCTTAAAGAAGTTGGCCCGTTTAAACTTTTTTCCAGTTTGATCTATTCGATGAATGATCTTAATTAAGAAAGCAGCCTCTAAATAGGTGAGATATTTTTTGATAGTATTCTTTGCAACACCAGAGTTTTGGGAAATTTCATCGAGTGACATCTCATTGCCAGAATTATAGGCAATGTAGGTAAATAAGGAGTTCAGTTCTTGAATATCACTGATTCCATATAAGCTAGGCAAATCCCGCATTAATACTTTATCAATGATATCATTACGAATATATCTTCCTGGGTCAGATTGGATAACTTTTGATAAGGATAGTTCTGGATAGCCACCAAAATTTATATAGTTCAAAAAGTGCTCATTGAGTTTACTGATATTATAAGTAGAGTAAAATGCTTTGTTAAAAACGCCATTCTCGTTCTCAACAGTTTTACTGGTTACCTTAATAATATTTTCACTATTAGTTAATGACAAAAATTCGTGAAAGGTTAGGGGAGGTAAAATAAATTCCGTAAACCTTCCAGCACCTGATTCTTGACTCTTTAGTTTTAAAGCAGCGGCGGCAGAACCAGAAACAATAAACTTGATATAGTGATAAGAATCGACTAAAGATTTTAAATGAATTTCCCAATCTTTAAGATACTGAATTTCATCAAAAATGATATAGCAATTCTCTGTTGACTTTTTTGATTGAAGTTGGAGGTATAGCTTTACCAGCTCCTCGAGAAATATTCCGTTGTAGAGTGGGGTCTCAATAGAAAAGTAACAAATATTATCAGGTGGTATACCATCTTCTATTAGCTTTTCAATAGTATGATAGAGAATGACTGTTTTTCCAACTCTGCGTGGTCCCATTAAAACCAAAGCTCTTTTAACTCTTTTTTCAGTAATTAAAGGATAAAGGAGTTGAAAGTATTCTCTGGCTCTCATATTCCCATAATATTCGTCAATGGTGCTTGACTCCCACCAAGGATTCTCAAACCGAATTCGGTCTAATACTTATTCCGTAGAAAACTTTATTGCCATATAAGATCAAATGTTTAATCTTATACAAAGCTATCCATAATAATAAGATTAGTGAAATAATCTTATTCTAGCTAAGAAGGTTTGATTCAGAAAATCGGCCAAGATTTAGCAATCATCCAGATAGCTATTATAACTATACGTTAATCCATCGTAGAGGCCCCAACCAAATTGATAGGTTTGATCTATTAATCTACGACAATCAACCCTATATTCTTGCTCTAATTGTTCTTCCTTTATAAGTTTGCAGGCTTCCTCGAATGAGCTTTCTAATGAGTTGTAAAACGGCTCGTCTATATCTCCGTACGCCTTAGTATACTCGATCATCATTTCTGCTCTATACAGAAGTAGTTCGATGACATCTTTATTGAATTTTGATATTTTCTTAAAATCACTTACCACTTTTCGACTGGTCTGGTTACTTGCTCTACCAAAACCTCGTTTCGGAAAATATTCCTGTTTGATCCGTGCTTTGAACTCGTTTAGAACAGCAGTAGTATCCTGACTTAGTTCAAGTTCATAATACTTCTTTACATCTCTGAATTTTGAGTAGAGCTTTTTTATCTCATTTTCTAGCTCCTTCTTATCCAAATCTTTTAAGTATCTATTCAATTCGGTCTTAACTGACTTTTTCATTTGGTTAAATGCTTGCAATCGTTAGTTAAAGCAGAAGCTATTGTTTAAGCGTTGATTATTTTGTGTTTGGCGATAAATTCGGGGTCAATCTCAACTCCACTGCCTACGCCAGAAGGCAAATGTAAAACCCCGTTTTCAGGTTTTAGTGAAGATGTTTTGCACTCAAAGGGTACATCGGTGCTTAGACCCTTAAATTCGTGGTAAGGGCCAGCATTGGGTAGAGCGGATACAAATTGCATCATGTAGATATAGCCAAGTCCGGTTCCCGAAATATGGGGCACACAAGAATAACCCTTGGTAGCAGCCATACGAGCAACTTTCATACAGCGAATCATTCCTCCGAAGTAGAACAGATCTTGCTGCACCATTTGCACCGCTTCGTTGCCAATTAGCCAGCGAAAATTCCGTAGACTCACCTCACCACCACCCGAAGCAATCGGTATGTCCAGAGCATCGGCAGTGAGTTTCCAGTCTTCGTACCAATCAGTAGGCACTGGCTGCTCAAAAAGATCGATACGATTCTCCTGGAGCAATTTGCCAATGCGAATAGCTTCGGGCGCACCGTAGCTGCCGTTACAGTCTGCGTAAATGGTTGTATCATCGCCAAAAGCCTCCCGCATCATCGGAATAAGACGCTCGGTGCGTCCGGTAGGTTGTTCGGGGTTGCTTCGTCTTCCCCCAATCTTAAATTTGACTGCTTTGGCGTTGGTTTCCGCCTGGAGTTGTTTAATTCGTTCAATACTTTCTTCCGCGGATTTCCCCCGATTATTGTTAGCGCGGTAGATGGCAATCTCCGTATTACGAATATCTCCAATGAGTTGGCCCATACTTTTTTGAGCGATACGTCCCAGCAAATCCAGAACCGCCATTTCTGCTGTAGCCACTGGAATCCATAGGGTATAACCTTGGTATTTATAGTTGTTCTTGTACATAAACACCCCTTCAATCAGTTGATCCAGATCTCGGGCATCTTTACCTACAAAGTAAGGGTTTACTAGCATTGTCTGTATAGGGTAGAGGTGAGGCATTCGGAGGTTATGCCCTACACAGTAGCCCTCGGCACCGTCGGTGGAACGTACTCGTACCATGTAATTACTATTGTAGTTCAGCAGTTCACAGCTTTCAATCATCACTGGGTCGGGAAAAAATTCACGCTTCAAGACTGGTTGAGCTAACGCTTGGTCCAATTCAGTATAATCGGCCGAAGTGAGAGTAGGAGAAGTAGCCTTCACCGATGGTAGAAATGGTGTGCTAGCACCCGCGGCTAAACCAGTTTTTATAAAGTTTCGTCGGTTGTGCATAATAAAACTAGTAAGACGACCATTTGTCTAATACTTGTATTGTTAGACTCTGGTTCAATTAATAATACAGTTCATTTTTAAGCTTGAGGCTGAATACGTCCTAAGCTATTAGACAAAAATAATGGGATTGTCTCGTATTGGCTTTTTCAACTCAGGTGGTAAACCAAAGTTTTCATCTATAAAACGATCAATTTCGCCTAGCGTTTTTTCGGAAAGAAGGTTCGTGATTTCGTCTACGGCTGTGCCACTAATCATATACGGCAGAAACGAATAAATACAACGGTTATCTACAAAGTGACCGTAAATCTGGTATTCTTCTAACGAAGGCTGCGCCTCCCCCGTAACTAAGCAGTTTTCTAACCAAGCGGGAGCATTAAGTGAATCTGAATGCATTAGTTGATCCCGTCGCTGGTGAAAGTCAACCCGATTTTCAAAAAACTCTTGAATACGAGATAGCGAAGAGAGCGATAATTCTTTTCGCATTTGTTCGGCACAATTAAGGCACATTGCGTACTCAAAAATCACGTCAGTGGTTTTAAATTCAGGATAATTGCGAAATGCCTTCTCTACCAAATATTGGGTATTGGGTGCTTGCAGTGCCCGATCACAAGAAATACAGTGCTCAAACGGAGCCTTTGTATTATGTGAATAGAATAGCTCGGGAATACTACCGTACTCTTGTTTGATAAATTGTCGGGATACCCTTTCGTTTCGATCACTACTGTTTTCCTCCATATATTCTTACTATATCGTTGTTCCAACAATAACTATTAATTCAAGAATTACAAAGCTCCCTATTATTTTTTCGCTAATTTATCGCTTCATGACTGAACCTACCCCCAACGCTGAAATTACGCTCTCATCAGCGGCTGGAAAATGGATTCTTGCCTCCACTATTCTGGCTTCTAGCATGGCTTTTATTGACTCTACTGCTTTAAATGTGATTTTGCCCTCATTGCAAAATGACCTTCAGGCCAACGGTACCGATATCTTTTGGATATTAAACGCCTACTTGTTAATGCTGGCTTCACTTATTCTAGTAGGAGGCTCGTTGGGCGATAAGCTAGGCAGGAAGAAGGTTTTCATGATTGGGATAGTCATTTTTATGATTGGATCAGCCGCTTGTGGGCTCTCACCCTCAGTAGAATGGCTAATTGGTTCCAGAGCAGTGCAAGGCATAGGGGGAGCACTAATGATTCCGGGTAGCCTTTCGATTATTTCAGCTACTTTTCATAATAAGGAAAAAGGTAAAGCAATTGGAACCTGGTCGGCAGCAACTACTCTGGTTACTGTGGGTGGTCCCATACTAGGCGGCGCTTTGGGGGATGCCGGATTGTGGCGAGCCATCTTTTTTATCAATTTGCCCATCGGACTGGCTTCATTAGTTGTTCTTTCTCGGAAGGTGCCTGAAAGCTCTGATGATAGTCTGGATCATCGCCTTGACTACGCCGGAGCTACCACAGTGGCGTTAGGACTGGCATTGCTTACTTTCGGCTTCTTAGAAATTCCTGAGTTTGGTTGGAGCCATTGGAAAGTATATAGTGCGTTAGTCGTTGGAGCGTTGTTGTTAGCCAGTTTCATTCGCATCGAGCAAGTGAAGAACAATCCAATGGTGCCCCTCCGCTTATTTAACAATCAAACTTTCACCGGGGCAAACTTGATAACCTTTTTGTTGTATGCTGGGCTATCGGTTGGAATGCTGTTTCTCTCCTTAAACTTAGTTCAAATTCAGGGCTACCGGCAAGTACAAGCTGGTATGACTATGGTACCCTTCACAATCTTACTAGCGTCTTTAGCCCGTTATGTCGGGGGATTGGTCGATCGTTACGGTTCTCGTTGGCTACTAGTGAGCGGGTCAACGTTGGCAGGGTTAGGTTTTCTTTGGTTCTCAACTGTTGGACTTACCAATGGTCCCTCTGAGTTCTGGACCACCTATTTTCCAGGGATTCTATTATTTGGTCTGGGTATGTCCTTGACAGTTGTTCCTCTCACTACCACCGTGATGACCGCCGTAGCTGATCAGAACGCAGGAACAGCGTCGGGTATCAATAATGCGATGACCCGAACCGCTAACGTATTTGCTAATGCCACCGTTGGCGCATTAGCGGTGATATTGTTTACTAACTTTTTAACCCCGGCGGTCGATTCACTATCGCTAGAAAATAGCACTCGGGATTTGGTGATGTTACAGGC
>NZ_JBARYM010000687.1:0-9138 GCF_049647865.1 Tunicatimonas sp.
CAGTTCGGTTGTCCGGGAAACCTTCGGCGATGATCCGCAAACGCTACGTCAAGAGCGAGACATTGACCGTTTCGAGGCAAGCCACACCATTAACTACGGACTGGATTACTACTTCCCCAATAGTACGCTTACGTACGAAGGCGTGACGGAAATAGAAGGTGAAAACGACAGCGAAGTAACTACTAGCCGGCAGACTAATGCTCAAGAAGAACAGCTATTCTATAATGTTCGCGATAATACGGAAACCGAAGAAGATTTTGCCATTGATAATGCGCTCATTTACCAGCGTCAGTACCAACGCAAAGGGCAGGATTTAAGGCTTTCATTAAGCCATTCGTACCGCAATGGTAACGAGACCCAAGACGCTACCACTACTTCTCTAGACAATTCAGAAATAATGCCTAGTCGCCAGCGGGCTACTGATGATGGTGAACGTCACGTAGCCGTCGGTCAATTTGATTATACCCGCCCGTTTGACAATGATAATAAACTGGAAGTTGGTGCTAAAACAATTTTGCGCTCATCAGATTCGGACTTCACTTTTGAGAACTTAGACCCCGCTACTGAGGAGTGGGTTAATGACTTAAATACAAGTAATCGCTTCTTATACGGAGAACAGGTGTACGCTGCGTACGGAATCTACAGCCAAACACTAGGCAACTGGGAGCTTTCTGCCGGTAGCCGTCTGGAATACACTCGCATTGATACCGAACTAGAGACGACCGGTGAAGAAAACGACCAGCGGTACCTAGACATCTTCCCTAGCGCCAAAGCATTGTACAAGCTGAATGACAAAAATACGTTCAAGTTTACTTATAGTCGTCGCATCGACCGGCCCAGCTCTCGGCGCTTAAACCCTTTCCCGGATATTGCCGACACACTAAATGTTCGCTTAGGTAACCCCGCTCTACGGCCGGAGTACATTCAATCATTGGAATTGGGACATAAAATGACGTTACCTCGAACCGACCTCACCTCTAATCTATTTTATCGCCATACTACTGGTTTGGTAGACTGGTTAGTCAACGTAGACGAAAACGGAGTCTCTACCCGTCGACCCGAGAATCTAGCCAGTGGTACGGTATACGGTCTGGAGTTTATTGCGACTAGTCAGATTACTGAGTGGTGGGATATTAACGGAAGCGTATCGTTCTTCCGCGCTCTTATTGATGGAACCAACCTAGATAGTGATTTTACGAACGATGCCTTTGTTTGGAATGCTAAGTTTACTAGTAGCTTTGCGCTGCCCGCCGATATTAACATGCAACTAGTTGGAAACTACGAAGCTCCTGAGGCCGAAGCCCAAGGCTTTGATGATGCCCGCTACTACGCCGATTTAAGCTTTCAGCGGAAATTTAACGAGAAGAGCCAATTAAGCGTAAGCATCCGCGATATATTTAATACCTACCAATTTGGCAGCGAAGCACAAACCGACGAGTTTCGCCAATACTTTGTCTACAAACGAGATTCTCGGCAAATATTTGTCACTTACAGTTACACGTTTTAAAAGCAAATTTGGCTTAGTATATTGCTGAAAATTATAGGTTTTGGGGATTGGGTGCTAGGTCTTCCCGATCTACTAGAACCTTTTCGCAATATGATACATTAAGTACAGTCCCTAAACTAATCTTCAAATACTATGCAGCATTTAGCCCGACTACTACTCGGAATACTATTAGCTTCAACTTTCGCTTGTTCACCTAGTCTTCAGGCCCAACGCAAAAAAAAGAAAGATCAGGAAGAAACTACCGCTGACAAACCCAAAGATTCTCCTATTAAGCCTTATGCTGAGGTAATCACGGACGAAGCCGAAACTGATACCGGGCTGTTCTCGGTGCATAAAGTAATAGACAAATACTACTTTGAATTAGCGGACTCCCTGTTGGAACAAGAAATGCTGGTAGTTAGTCGGATTTCCGGGCACGTGAAGGGACTAAACTTCGGTGGTGCGGGAATGAAAAGCCGTCCGCAGCAAGTATTACGCTGGCAAAAGATGGATGATAAGATTCTGCTTCGCTCGGTGTCATATAACAGCGTAGCTAGTTTTGAGGACCCAATCTACCAGTCAGTTCGTAACAACAATTTTGAGCCGGTTATTATGGCTTTTGACATCAAAGCATACAATGGCGATACTACGGCCTACGTCATTGGTGTCAATTCACTGTTTACCAAAGATATCGCCATTATCGGGGCACTAACTGATCAGCAACGGGAAGACTTCGAGATTAAAGGGCTTGATCAGGAACGTAGTTTGATTACTTCGGCCCGAAGCTTCCCCCAAAATGTTGAAATACGGCACGTACTTACTTACAACGGAAATAAACTACCGGCTAATATACTGACCAACACACTCTCGGTAGAAATGAACCAGTCGTTTGTGCTACTGCCCGCTGACCCGATGGAACCTCGGCTGTATGACGAACGAGTAGGCTACTTCTCAATCAATCAGACTAACTATAGTTTAGATGAACAGCGGGCCGCGCAACGGCGCTACATTACTCGCTGGCGATTAGAACCAAAGGACACTGCCGCTTTCCAGCGAGGTGAATTAGTAGAACCCATTAAGCCCATTGTTTACTACATAGACCCAGCTACCCCAAGAAAATGGCGAGACTACCTTAAGCAAGGCATTGAAGATTGGCAACCCGCTTTTGAAGAGGCTGGATTTAAGAACGCGATCATTGCCAAGGAGCCACCCACTTCCGAAGAAGACCCGGAATGGAGTCCCGAAGATGTTCGCTATTCGGTTATTCGCTATATCACCACTGATATTCAAAATGCGCAGGGGCCCCACGTACACGACCCCCGTACCGGAGAAATTTTGGAAAGCGATATACTCTGGTACCATAATATTATGAATCTGCTTCGTAACTGGTACTTGGTACAAACCGCCGCCATCAATCCCGAAGCCCGGAATGTCAAATTTAAAGATGAAGTAATGGGCGAACTTATCCGCTTTGTAGCGGCTCACGAAGTTGGACACACGTTAGGCCTACCCCACAACATGGGTTCTAGCGTAGCGTATCCGGTAGACTCTTTACGCTCGCCAACATTTACCCAAAAAATGGGAACCGCTCCATCAATTATGGATTACGCTCGCTTCAACTACGTTGCCCAGCCCGAAGATGGCGACGTTGGACTGCATCCCCAAATTGGTCCATACGACCTTTGGTCAATTAAGTACGGATACTCGCCTTTATTGGATGCTAATTCTCCCGAAGAAGAACATAAGATTCTAAACGAGTGGATCAAAGAGCGCGCCGATGATCCGATCTATCGCTACGGGCAGCAACGCTACAATCCCGATGACCCTACTTCTCAAACAGAAGACTTGGGCGATGATGCGGTAAAAGCCAGTGAGTACGGTATTGCTAACTTAAAACGAATCCTTCCAAAGATTCTAGAATGGTCGAACGTAGAAGGAGAAGATTACGCTGAGTTGGAAGAACTCTACGACCAAGTATTAGCTCAACTGGGCCGATACATGCGACACGTAGGGACAAACGTGGGCGGAGTGTACGAGTATCGAAAAACCTACGACGAAGAAGGTACCGTATTTAGTCCGGTTTCTAAAGAGAAGCAAGTAGCGGCAGTAAACTTTCTAAATGAACAGCTTTTCCAAACTCCCAGTTGGTTGATTGATCCGGAAATTACGCAGCGCTTCGAGGGCGTCGGCACATTAGAGCGACTTCGTTCTTTTCAAGTAAGTACGCTGAACCGGCTATTTGAGGCGGATCGCCTGAACCGTCTAATTGAAGCGCAAGCAACTTCTGACCAGGAAACTTACTCCGTTTTAGATTTATTTGAAGATACTCGAGAAGGTATCTGGTCGGAGCTTTCAACGGGAGAATCTATTGATCCTTACCGGCGCAATTTGCAACGGGCTTATTTAGATAAGATGAAAACACTAATGGAATTGGAAGATCAAAAGTACGACCAAACCGATATTAAAGCGGTAACTCGCGCAATGTTAAACAACCTTCAGCAAAGTGTACAATCGGGACTAGGCCGACAACGTGATACTTTGTCGCGCTACCATTTGCAGGATGCGCGAAAGCGTATTGAGCTAATACTAAATCCTGAAGCATCTTAATACAGCTTTCGTATTGAAATAGGCTAAGAACGTGGCGAAAATATCTCAGCAGACACTTCCTACTAAAAGCGGTGAAACTATTGTTAGTTTTTCGATCTATCGCTTACTGGAATTAGCTCGTATTCTTAGTTTGGATGTAGTGCTGGGTGCGTGCGCGTCATCTTGGTTTGTTGCCCAACTGAGTGGAGTAACCATTGAGTCGGTCACTATTCTATCGTTGGGGGTTTGCGTTTGGCTAATTTACACGGCGGATCATCTGTGGGACGCCTATCAGCTTCAGCACCCGGCCCATACAGCTCGGCATAGTTTTCACCAACACTACTTTAGGGGTTTAGTCATTGTATGGCTGGTAATGGCAGCTTTGGGGGTAGCTCTACTTTTTTATATTCCGCCTTCTATCTTCCGTGGTGGTCTGATGCTGTTGGGCGGAGTAGTTACCTATTTTGTTGTTAATCATTTTATTAATTTTAATCAGATTGTGCCCAAAGAAATTTTAGCTGCGCTGCTTTACACTTCAGGTATTTTCCTTCCCGTGGCGGTCCAAATTGAGGATTTAGACTTGATTAGCTACTTAGTTTTCGGACAATTCTTTCTACTAGCTTTAGCCAATCTTACGCTTATCTCTTGGTACGAATTAGCGAGTGACCGGCTAGATGGTGCCCCTTCATTAGCCATTCAGTACGGTAGACCTAGCGTTCAACTTATTTCTATTATTTGCATTTTGCTATCTATAACCTTGGCAGTTTGGATGATATTAAATGCTCCCTTAGCATCTCACGTTGTAATGATAATGATGAGTCTTGTTTTAGGTAGTATTTGGACGTTTCCAGTTTGGTATGCTAAAAATAAGCGGTATCGTTGGGTAGCTGACGGTATTTTTCTCCTTCCGGCTGTTTTCTATCCATTCATTGCATGAGCCGTAGTTTTTCTTTTGATGTTGTTGCTCCGGTATACGACAAATTGGGCTATCTAGCCTTTGGAGGAACTATTCAGCGAGCGCAGCAATATTTTCTTAACACCATTTTGCCTCAATCTAAAGTATTAATTATTGGTGGTGGCAGTGGCAGTATTTTAGTTGATCTATTAGAAAAAGCTGTTCCCGCTCATATTACCTATGTGGAAGCTTCAACAGTCATGATAAAGCGAGCTAGGCAGAAGGTAGCTGATTATTGTTTGGCGAATCCTAAACGCCCCGTGCCAACCATCACATTTGTTCAGGGTACGGAGCGCGATGTTAATTCAACGGCAATGTATCAGGTAGTGATTACTAACTTTGTGCTGGATATGTATCAAGAGTCATCACTAGATAGTATGATACAACGTATTGATTCTTTACTCTCAGCAGACGCGGTGTGGATGTTTACCGACTTTCGCTATAGTTCGAGCCCCCTTAAGAGACTGTGGCAAAAACCACTTGCCCAATTTATGTATACTTTCTTTCACTTCACCGCTAATATTAGTCTTCAAGCACTGCCTGATTACGATGCTCATTTTCAAAAGGTAGGTTGGAAAGAAAGACAGCAGAAAAGCTTCTTCGGCGATTTTATCAGTAGTAAAATTTACACTCGTACTAAGTAGTTAAGTCAGCGCGATTTTTCTTCAAATAATCGATGAAATTCTGACAAGACCGTAGTAGTATTTGATAAACCTCTTCAAATCCATCAGCTTCGCTCCAATACGGGTCGGGTACATCTTTTGTATCGGCCTTATGATCAAAATCGCGCATAAGAAAAATCCTCTCATCAGACATATCATTGGGCAGTAAGCGTTTAATGTTGCTAAGATTACTTTGATCCATCGCCACGATGTAATCAAACTTATCAAAATCACTAGCAGTAAACTGACGCCCTTGGTGGTTCAATTCTAGCCGGTATTTATGGACAATATCCATAGTACGGGAATCCGGTGGCTCGCCAATGTGATAGTCAGAAGTACCGGCCGAATCGGAATCGATAAGTCCGCTTAGTCCAGTTTTCTCAACCGAACTATTAAAGACCGCTTCAGCCATCGGAGAGCGGCATATATTTCCGAGACAAACAAATAATACACGAATCATAGAGGCAACTGATTAGAATAATAAAGAAATTACCGAAAAATAGGTCTAAAATGGCTGTAAAATCACTTTTCAAAAAAATTTAGTTTTTTTTTATTGAAGGGGGTTACCTTTTGGGGCTTCGTAGTATATATAGGTACATAACACAAATTGTTTATTCATACACCTGTTTTAGCCAAGAAAACCTTCTTCAATGAGAAGGTTTTTCTTTTTTTGGGATGCCTTCCCTTTTTTAGCTACCGTTATTTGTCCACGAGCAAAAAAAAAGCCAACCCGAAGCGGGTTGGCCTTTCCATTCATTTACCCTAAAATCTAAAAATCATATTTATTTTTCTCAATAAGCTGATCGGCAATCTCCCGACGTAACTTCTTTACATTGTAAAGATCCATTTTGGTAAATCGCTTCAAGCCCATTAGCATTACTTTCTGTTCATCGCCTTTGGCAAACGAGATGATCGCTTCTTTTCCACTGGCGTCGATTTTTTCAACGGCTTCGTACAAATAAAGCTTCGCCATATTAATTTGCTGACGAGCCGCTTCTTCACCCCACAGGCCAATCAACTTTTCGGCACGTAGCAACGTGGACTCTGCCGCGTAGATTTCAATCATCATATCAGCGATACTCATTAGTATTTCTTGCTCGTGATCGAGTTTCATACCAAAATCCTGCGCCGCTTTTCCGGCTACCATCAGTACTGACTTCTTCAGATTTTTCAGTACTTCTTTCTCCTTAGCAAAAGCTCCGTCATAGCTTTTTCCGTTAAAATCCGGCACGGAAGTCAGCTCCTTAGCTACTGCCATAGCGGGCCCCATTAAGTTGAGTTCACCCTTCATGGCTCGCTTAATAGTCATTCCCACCAAGAGCATTCGGTTAATCTCGTTAGTACCCTCGTAGATGCGAGAAATTCGGGCATCTCGGTAAGCACGTTCCATAGGAGCGTCAGCCGAGAATCCCATTCCACCGTAGATTTGAACTCCTTCGTCCACGCAGTAGTCTAGCACTTCTGAGCCGTGTACTTTCATAATCGCGCATTCAATAGCAAACTGCTCCACTCCCTTTAGCTTGGCTTCATTTTCAGCCATGCCGTCGCTAATCAAAGCTTCAATTCGATCGTCAATATCTTGCCCCGCCCGGTAGCAGGCCGATTCAGTAGCGAAAGTTTTAGTAGCCATATTGGCTATTTTCGCTTTAATTGCCCCAAAGTTAGAGATGGATTGGCCGAATTGCTTACGGTCGTTAGCGTATTGAATAGAATCGGTAATTACCTGCTTACATCCCCCAATCACACCTGCTCCTAATTTAATACGACCAATATTCAGGATATTTACGGCAATTTTAAATCCGTTGCCCCGCTTTGAAAGCATGTTTTCTACCGGTACTTCGGTATCATTAAAGAACACTTGGCGAGTAGATGAACCCTTGATACCCAGCTTCTTCTCTTCTTCGTTCATAGTAAGTCCACTAAACGACTTTTCTACGATAAATGCTGTTAAATTTTTATCATCCTCAATACGGGCGAACACAATAAACAGGTCAGCAAATCCGGCATTTGATATCCACATCTTCTGCCCCGTAATTTTATAGTGGCTACCATCTTCAGACAAAACCGCTTTGGTTTTTCCTGAATTAGCATCGGAGCCAGCATCTGGTTCGGTGAGGCAATAGCAAGCCTTCCATTCGCCCGAAGCTAGTTTAGGTAAGTACTTTTCTTTCTGCTCTTCGGTACCGTAGTACAAGATAGGAAGCGTACCAATACCAGTATGTGCACCGTAGGCGGTAGAGAATGAACCGGCTGAGCCAACAACGTCCGCAATAAGCATAGAGGTATTGAAGTTCATGCCTAAGCCACCGTATTGTTCAGGAATGGCTACGCCCAATAATCCTAACTCTCCGGCTTTGTCTAACAGCGATGGCATAAAGCCTTCTTCCATACTGTCCATCCGCTCTACGTTAGGAGCAATTTCTTTACCGATAAAATCTTGGGTGGCTTCCGCCATCATTTTTTGTTCTTCGCTAAACTCTTCAGGAATGAAGATGTCTTGGGCTTCCGTTTCTTTCACTAAAAACTCGCCACCTTTGATCGTCTGTTTTTGCTCTAGGGTTTCCATATTCGTTATATTTTGACTTTATATGCTACAATTATCTGACTTACTCAGCACAAAGTACTCGTCATGCATAACAAATATACGGATAATCTGGAAAAAAGGTGTGCATGCATACTAATTATCATCAAATTTTTAATAGAAAAGGACGGCTCCTATAAGAAGTTGCCGGTAAATGTTTTAAACTTCAGACATTATTACGAAGTTTCTTAAAGGTGAGAAGACAATTAACTTATCTTAAGTGTTATCTAAATAAATATTAATCGCCAGATGCGTATCTCGCTTAGACAATGGTACAGGTATTTGAGTGTTAGTTTGTCCATTATCTGTCATTCGCTGCGAAGTGGGTCGAAACATTTTTATATTCATCTCGTTAAACTTTAAAAACTAAATATTATGGAAGCATCTACTCAAACTATTCAAGATTTAGGAAAAGAAATCGAAGCACTGGAAGCCCAATTGACCGGAGATATGTTCGCAGACATGGAAATCCGCGATAAGATTCATAACCTAAAAATGAAACAAACTGGTACCAAGCCAATGGATTCTCGGATTGACTGTGTAGGTTGTGGGAGCTAGTCTACATACTCAATGATTTAGCAAGGCCGAACTAGTTTCGGCCCATGTTTTTTTATTAAAAGTCTTAATATCATATCTGAAACTTCTGTATAGTGTTTTCGCTAAGAATATTAGTTTGTGTCATTTGGTCAGTGTGACTATCATTCGTTCAAAACCAAACTAAAACGATTTGATATTCGCTTAACTTCCAGAAGTTCGCACATAAAGGCTATCGGTAAGTGCTTTCTGTAATTTGAGTTAAATTTTACTACTTGTCTGTAAATGGCTGCAAATGTTTTCAACCATTTGAGCAGTTGAAAACGGCTACACA
>NZ_JBARYM010000688.1:0-4655 GCF_049647865.1 Tunicatimonas sp.
CTGAGGATTTATAGGCATGTTAGCTGATCATAGGAGCCAACCTATAATTATCATTCTACTCACTTTAATTATGCTAAATAGAAAAAGTTAGCACATAAAAAAAGCCGGAATCAAAGATTGAATCCGGCCTTCAAAAAGGTTAGTGTAAAAGTCTCTCTATCGAGAAAGAGAAAGCAGGTCTGCTTGAATATTATAGCGGTCCATTAATTCTTTCGTGTACTTTTTCTTCCCGTAGGGTACTAACAAGAAAAATTTACCGTTTTTAATTTGAGCAATATTAGAGAAAAGCTTCCACTTGCTAACTACCGATTGTTCGTGCTCTTTATCACCCTCAACTACCTTAAAATAATCTTTACCTAACAAAGTTCTTGCGGTTAAATCAGGTATAATTTCTTCATTGGTGCCCTGCTGAATAAATTTACCAGGTTGTTCGTAGTCAGGGTGGTTCGCTTTGATTTGGTCATACCCCTTTTTTTCCAACATGGTGATGGCCTTTTCAATAAAATGACTTTGTTTCTCTTCGGTACTCATAAGTAACTTTAGTAATAAAAGATAGTTAAAAACTGCTCACAAAAAGAGTGCATAAACTCACATAAGAAAACAGTAGACTTAGCGATAGTAAACTAATTAACTAATTGTTTGTCTGATAAGTTCCCACTAGCTGACAATTCTTCTGCATAATTAACTAATTAGGCTAAATGCTTTTTTCATTGCTTTTGCGGTCGAGGCCACTGCTTTATCGTCGGGCATATCACGTAAGGCCTGATTAAATGGCTCAGCCCGAACCGGGCCGTCAAAACCAATAGTTACTAAGGTATTCAGAAAAGCCTGAGTATCAATTAGTCCGGTAGCCATAGGCAGTTCTCGCTGTCCGTCTATCTGCTCTACTGCAGTCCGACCAGCGTGAGCATCATTAAGGTCAGCCGCTACTATATCTTCATTGGAAAGCGTCAAAATGTCTTTTACATCTTCCTCCGCAGTAAACCAATGGAAGCTATCTAACACAACTCCTACATTTTTCTGCCCAATCTCTTCAATTAGTGCCTGCGTCTCTTCTAATGTATGAACAAAGGCATACTTCTTAGCATTACGTAAGGTGGTGGGGCCAACGTACTCCAATCCAAAGCGTAAATTATGATCGGCCAGTATCGTTGCAACTTCCCGCAAACGATCAGCATGTTGCCGAAAGTTTTTAAGGTAATTAAGCTCAGCGTGGGTAGGCATAACCCAGGTGCTTACCCGGGTAACATTGGCTTGCTGTAACCCCTTTGCCAAGGCTGGTAGTTTTTTTAACCCCTCGCGTAGTGTATTTTCATCTTTCCGAAACTCCACTGGGAGGCCAGCTACACCCCAAACAACTTTTTTTTGCTGCATTTCATCCAGCAAGTCGCTAACCTCGTCTTTCGTTAGTTTAGCTAGAAAATCAGGATAAGGTGTAACTGCTTCAAAGCCAAATTTTGTCGCATATTCAATAAGTTGATTTTGATCAACTTTTACGCCAATGGCGCCAGGATCAAGGCTCATTGTAAATTTCCGAGCCTTTGGCTGAGGTGAGGCGAGTGCTGAAGAAGTGAAAGAAGTTGATGCGAGAGTTGCTGCTGCTAAGGTAGATTGGTGTAAAAAATGACGTCGATTCATAGATTAGGTGTATTGTACATAACCGGAAAGGTAACAAATATTTCTGAAAGGGTAGTATAATATCTTGGTGCACAATGCGTAACAATCATAATATGAAGTTCAAAATTAACGAGATTGAAGATAATTAATAAACAATCTAATCATTCCCTAGCGAATAACTTTTCTATCATTATACTCATTCATACAAATACATTCACAAGAAAAATCCACGTCTAATAGGAACAATTAGTCATAGTTTAGTTTATTGTGAAATAAATTACTAAACTGATACTATGGGACTACTCATATTTTTTTTCGTACTATCTATTGCTTTTTCATTTCTGTGCTCGATACTGGAGGCCGTTATTCTGAGTGTGACCCCTTCTTACGTTAACCGTAAAGTGCAAGAAGGAGCCACTACTGGAGAGCTACTGAAGTCGTATCAACAAGATATTGACCGTCCGCTGTCGGCTATACTTACGTTAAATACTATTGCCCACACGGTAGGAGCAATTGGGGTGGGGGCACAGGCTGGTAAAATATTCGGTGATTCCGATGTTAGTCTTGGGTTTACCAGTGTTAATATGGAGTCTATTATTGCGGCGGTTATGACACTGGCTATTCTAATCCTTTCCGAGATTATACCTAAGACCATTGGCGCGAATAACTGGCGTACTTTAGCTCCCTTTACCGTGCGAGCACTACGAATTTTAATTTTATTACTAACGCCCTTTGTTTGGCTAAGTCAAGTAATTACCAAAGGATTGAAGAAAGAGAAAGGGCGCTCAGTGCTCAGCCGGGCGGACCTCACGGCTATGACTCAGGCTAGTGAAGAGAGTGGTGCCATTGACAAAGGTGAGTCCAAGATTATCAAAAACTTACTGAGACTACAGAAATTAGTTGCCCGCGATGTAATGACTCCTCGCGCGGTAATGGTTATGGCTGATGCAAACCAAACCCTTCAGGATTACTACCAGCAGTATAAACCAATGCAGTTTTCTCGTATTCCGATCTTTGAAGGAAGTCAGGATACTATTGTTGGAATGGCTTTAAAAGATGAGATATTGCGCGCACTGGCGGAAGACCAGCACGAAATGAAACTGAAGCAACTAAACCGTGAGATTCAGCACGTACGAGATTCTGAGATACTACCTAATTTATTAGATATGTTGGTAAATCAGCGAGAGCATATTGCCATTGTGAACGATGAGTACGGCACAATAGTGGGGCTAGTCACCATGGAAGATGTACTGGAAACATTACTCGGTTTAGAGATTATGGATGAAACTGATACGGTAGAAGATATGCAACGCCACGCTCGCCAGCAGTGGGAAAAACGCGCCAAAGAGCAAGGGTTAACTACGTAATAGAGATTAAACTCGAAATATGAGATATAAAAATTTGTTCTGGGATGAGAAAGATGAGGTAAAAAAACAGATTTGGGTATTGATCAAGTATAATGTTAGTAATTAGGGGCTAAAAATAATCATCTGCTATCAGCAGATTATTGACTATTAGCTGTATGATGACTTGCCGTAATGACTAGCCACTAAATCGATGCAACCCTTCATTCACTACTTTTTGCACTTCGTATTTCCGGCAGCTATTGCAGTTCTGTTTTTTAAAAAGAAGTGGAAGCAAGCGTATCTTTGGCTGTTGGCAACTATGTTGGTTGATTTAGATCATTTATTGGTTAATCCGGTTTTTCAGGCGAATCGCTGTAGTATTGGGTTTCACTACTTTCACACTTCCTATGCTGCAGTAGTTTATTTTGTGCTACTCTTCTTTCCATATCCAGTACGAATAATTGGAACAGGGCTTCTATTACATCTGCTGACTGACCTTATTGACTGCCTGTTTATGTATAGTCAGTGCCAGGAATGCCAAATAGAAGCCCCGGCTTACGAACTGTTAAAGGCAATAGCCGATTGGTTAGGAGTTTAGACCGAACTGATGACCACTGAGTTTTGTAAAGCTGTATTGATAAACTGATGAGAAAAATACGGACACCATTATCTCGTTGTTTTATAGAAAATCACCTTATAATCTACTATTAATCAAACCGAAACTCATATTGTCCCCAAACAGACCAACCCTACCCGGCTTCAAGAGTACGGAGTTGGTATTTTTAGTTTGGCCATCACAAAATCAGCATGGAAAAAAGTATTAAAGAAACAGTACGTTACAGTCGATGGTGTTACTGCTTCTACCGCTACCTACATCAATGGTAGTGAAACTATACGCTTATCAATTTCTGAAAAAGTTAATTCTCAGAAAAAACTGGTCCTACCCCTGAAAGTGCTGTTTGAAGACGAATACTTAGCAATAATTAGCAAACCAGCCGGTATTTTGGTGAGTGGCAATTGTTTTAAAACAGTAGCGAATGCTCTAAGTCAGAATATTAAGCTAAGCAGCTTGACGGATGTAACCACACCTAAGCCAGTACACCGGTTAGACTATGGAACTACTGGCGTTTTGCTAATAGGAAAAACCAGCAGTAGCATCCGAGCTTTGAACGAAATGTTTAAGTCTAAGACGATCGAAAAGACCTACTACGCGATTACGATTCGTGAAATGAGCAGAAGCGGAACGATTGTTACAGAAGTTGATGACAAAGAATCTCAATCAGACTATTTAGTAAAACAGTCGGTACCGTCCGAAAGGTTTATGAAGCTGAACCTTGTAGAGCTAAATCCGCAAACCGGAAGAAGGCATCAACTACGCAAACATCTGTCAGGCATTGGAAATCCTATTCTGGGCGATAGCGAGTACGGCGCAGAGGGCTTAATCTTGAAGGGGAAGGGATTGTATTTACACGCCTACTCACTAGAGTTTATCCATCCGTTCACTAATCAGCGTATTTTTGTCATTGATGAGTTGCCCCAGAAGTTCAGAAAAATATTTAGCCAAGCAGAGTAAAATAGGGTAGAAGCCATCAAAAAATTCAGTACCGTACACAAAAATAAAGTAGGGTGAGGTTGGATTTTCAGAAAAGAGAAAAGATCGGCAATTTTGTAGCGACTAAACATACATAATTA
>NZ_JBARYM010000689.1:0-2983 GCF_049647865.1 Tunicatimonas sp.
ATCAACCCTAATGACATTGTATCGGTAGAAGTATTGAAAGATGCCTCTTCTACCGCCATCTACGGTGCCAGAGGGGCAAACGGGGTAATACTTATTACTACTAAGCAGGGAAAAGCGGGTGAGGGAAAAATTTCCTATAGTGTAGATCTTAGTACAGTTACTTTTGGCCCCAACCGACCCGAAGTCCTGAATACCGAGCAATACCTAGCCGTAGAGGATTTGGCGTGGCGAAACATGGAAAAATTTGATCCGCAGGGATGGACCGAAGGAAAGTGGGCTTATTTAAATCCAGCGTTGAAGAGGACCGATCCCGAACTATTTGATAGTAACGGAAATCCCTACTTTGACACCAATTGGCTTGAGGAAACTACGCAGAGTAAATTATCGCAGAACCATCAGCTCAACTTTAGCGGAGGCAGTGATAAAACTACTTACTCGCTCTCGTTAGGGTACCAAGATATACAAGGACTATACCTTACCAATTTTTTAACACGTTACTCCGGACGAGTAGCGGTAGAAACGGAAGTAAAGGATTGGTTAACTATTGGGACTACGCTCAACTACAATTTCCAGTCGGAGAACAATGTGGATTTTAATGATCAAATTCCCCGACGAATGGTAGAAGATTTTCCGTTCTTGCCGGTGTACTATTCGGACGGTACCTACGCCGATAACCGAGATTATCCCTTTGCCGAAGGTACCCGAAGTTCGGTACACAATCTGCTGGAACGTAATTTTGCTTTAAATACCCAAACGTTTATTGGCTCGGCTCACGCCAATATCAAACTAACAGATGATCTAATCTTCCGAACGGTACTAGGAACCAACGTGATTACTCAGGAAAGCAATCGCTACGAAGGCCGTACAATACGGGAGGGCGATCAGGGCCGTGCTTGGTTAGATGATGATAGAACCACCTTCTGGTCGTTTGAAAACTATTTGACCTACAATAAGACCTTTGCTGATATTCACGCCTTCGAGGGAATGCTCGGAATATCTTGGCAGGAATCAAACTTCTTCGGAATGGCGGCCCAAGCTAGAACTTTCGCTACGGATTATTTCCAGTTCAACAATATAGGAGCCGGTAGCAATAACCTAGAAGTAGGTTCTGGCGCCAATCGGGAAGCACTAAATTCCTATTTCGGTCGGTTTCAGTATCGTCTGATGGATAAGTATCTGGCAACTTTTACGGGACGAATGGATGGTTCCTCTAAGTTCGGAGATAACAATAAATATGCTTTCTTCCCTTCAGCCGCTTTGGCGTGGAGAGTATCCGAAGAGGGATTTCTTAGCAATAGTCCTTTGGTCTCTAACTTGAAAATTCGGACGAGCTACGGCTTAACTGGAAACTCGGAAATACCTCCTTATTCATCGCTGGCCTTGCTAGGTTCAGGATACGCGGCCGTTATTAACGAATCTAGAGTGAGCGGCACCGGTATATTCCGCTTGGCCAACCCCGATTTACGGTGGGAAAAGACAGCTCAAACCGATGTGGGAGTTGAACTGGGGCTATTTGAAGGCAGAGTCTCTTTAGAAGCAGATTATTACTACCGTAGAACGACCGATATGTTGTTAGATGCTCCGGTTCCTCAAACCAGTGGTTATGCGACCATTCGCCGCAATGTGGGGTCTATGGAAAATAGAGGGGTTGAATTAGCAATTAATACCGTCAATATTGCTAGAGATAAACTCGAGTGGCGTTCTAATTTTAATATATCTTTCAATCGAAATAGAGTGTTAGAACTAGCTACCCGAGCACCTATTTTCGGAGTGGGTGGCCCTGGGATCACGAACGAAACCAGCATTATTACCGAAGGCGAATCTGCCAGTTCATTCTGGGGGCTGAACCGCTTAGGAGTGTGGGGAACCGATGAAGCTGCTGAAGCCGCTGAGTTTACCAGCTACCGCAATGGACTAACCATTTTGCCCGGAGACATTAAGTACGAAGACGTAAACGGCGATAAGGCCATTACCGATGCCGACCGGATGATTATTGGCGATGGTAGTCCTGACTTTTGGGGGGCCTTTATCAACAATATTCGTTTCGGAAACTTCGATCTGTTGTTGGATTTGCAGTTCTCCTACGGAAATGACATTATGGATATGAACCTTCACTCTAGTGAAGACCGCCAGGCACTGGCTAATAGCTACACCACCGTACTAGATGCCTGGACACCGGACAATCAAAACACCATGATTGCCCAAATTCGGGATACGCGCGCTGGTTACGTGACCAATGTTGATTCGCACTGGGTACAAGACGGTTCGTTTCTGCGAGGAAGAAATCTGGTGTTAGGATATAATTTTCCGAGAGCATTTACCGAAAGAATCTTCCTAGATAACCTCCGAGTATATGCTTCGGTACAAAATTTCTTTCTGCTAGTCGATGATGAAGTAATCGGTGATCCCGAAATTACTCCTATACGGGGAGGCGTAAGCAACAACGTATTCTCTCAAGGGATGAAGTGGCACGAATATCCGAAGACTACTACGTATACCTTTGGATTAAGAGTAGGCCTATAATCATTGCAAAAACTAAAAATACTTATTATGAAATTTCATATGATTAATTTTGTCAGCAAGATTCTCCTGAGCGGATGCATCTTAGTAGCGGCAAGCTGCTCTGATTTTCTGGACGAAGAAGATCCTTCCAATCTGACGCCGGAAAGCTTTTTCACAATACCTGACCACGCCGAAGCAGCTATTGCCGCCGTGTACGACGATACCCGGTTTTACGGCGACGGAGCAGGAATCTTTTCTTCTAATTGGCAATTGCTGGAGGCGCCAACGGGTACAGCTACTACCGAAACTGCCCAAAATTCGGATTTGAACAATCTGTACTCATTGACTTGGGACGAAAACACTGGCCATATTCGTAACTGGTGGCGAGGGATTTACCGCTTAGTAGCGAATGCTAATTTAGTATTGGACAGAGTACCTGATATTACTCCAATGGACGAAGCCCAGAAAGCCCGAATACTTG
>NZ_JBARYM010000690.1:0-2437 GCF_049647865.1 Tunicatimonas sp.
ATGAAAAAAAGACCTAACAAGAATGCTTTACCTCGTCGCAATTTCCTGAAAGGGGCGGCTACCTCAGCTGCTTCGTTCATGATTGTGCCCCGCCACGTACTGGGTGGCACCGGCTATCAAGCACCCAGCGATACCGTAAACGTGGCGGCGATTGGCGCAGGTGGTATGGGAGCGAATAACATGAAGAGCCTCACCAGTCAGAATATTGTAGCGTTGGCCGACGTAGACTACAGTCGGGTGAAAGAGTCGGTAAGCCGAGATGACCGGGCTGAGCTGAAAGCTGCTTACGATAAAGCTACCTGGTACAAGGATTTCCGGAAGATGCTGGAAGAGGAGAAAGATATTGATGCGGTGGTAGTAGCTACACCCGATCACTTCCATACTGTAGCTGCGAGTGCTGCCATGCAAATGGGCAAACACGTTTACGTACAAAAACCGCTGACCTACTCGGTAAAAGAAGCTCGTGAGCTAAAACGATTAGCCAAAGAAACCGGAGTGGTCACCCAAATGGGTAACCAGGGTCACTCTAGTGACGATGCTCGCCAACTGAATGAATGGGTGCAGGCCGGAGCCATTGGCCCGGTGCGGGAAGTACATGTTTGGACCAACCGCCCAATTTGGCCCCAAGGAGTTCCTCGCCCTACCACCGCTTCAAGCAACCGAAGCGATATAGAATGGAACCGAAAGGTAACAGAAGACTTGCTGCTTAGATCAATGAGTGGTAAGCATAAAGTGCCTAAAGATCTAGACTGGGATGTGTTCTTAGGACCGGCACCGTACCGGGAGTACCACCCTATTTACCATCCATTTAATTGGCGGGGTTGGGTTGACTGGGGCGTAGGTGCATTAGGCGATATGGGAGCTCACTTAATCGACCATCCGTACTGGGCACTAGGTCTGGAGTATCCTGATACTGTACAGGGAACATCTACCCCCTGGGGCGGCAATGAAGAAGATCGGGCTACTTATCCGCTATCCACTACCGTTCACTATACTTTCCCGGCGCGAGGAATGCTACCCGAAGTAACCATGCACTGGTACGATGGTGGGCTGATGCCCTCTCGTCCGGCCGAACTGCCCGATGATGTAGAACTGGACCGCGGTGGCGGAGTGATCTTCCAAGGTGAAAAAGGGGTTCTGTACCACAAAACCTACGGCTCTGATCCGCAGATGTATCCGCAGTCGCTTATGGAGCAGTACGCCGACACTCCGCAAACCTACGAGCGAATTAAAGGCGGACGAGAAGCTCACGAAATGAATTGGATACGTGCCATTCAAGGCGAGGAGAAAATTTCCTGCCCGTTTGAGTACGCTGCCCCGCTTAATGAAACCATGTTACTCGGAGTAGTAGCCCTGCACGCACCCGGCGAGATACTACGCTACGATGGTAAGAAAATGGAGTTCACGAACAACAAAGATGTGAATCGCCATCTGCACCGCGAGTACCGCGATGGCTGGAGTATCGCGTAGTTTTTATTTTATGAAGATATGAAGCCCGATCATTTTGGTTGGGCTTTTCTTATTTGCTTAATCTAATTGACGCATCTGATCAACCTTGTCACAAGTAGAACTACTCAATTTTATAGAGTACGGTAACAGTAGTACCTATGCTGCTATTAACAATACTGTGCTTTGGAACGTAGCTCCTATGCAGAAGATAATCTACATGATAGATGGCAATAATATCTAAACTAATTATCGGCGAAATCACTTTATATCTATTTCGTTTGAATAAATAGCTCTTTAATATAATCTTTTGAGCCAAGCCAAAAGAGCCATCCATCGTATCATATTTGGATAAGCAGACAGCAGTATCTTCCGGCGAATTTTGTATATTACCCCCTCATTTCTAACCTATATTTTTCATGCGTCACTACCTTTTACTTCTGACTTTCTCTCTTACCTTTTTACCCGGATCCTTAACTGCTCAGAAAAAGCAGCACACCAATAAATTTGAGCAACTAGGACCTGCTATGTTGCCCACCCCGAATGTGTACCGGGCGGGTTCCGGGGCCCCGGGGCATCAGTATTGGCAGCAGCGTGCCGACTATAAAATCAAGTGCGAAGTTAACGATGATAATCAGCGACTAACCGGCTCAGAGACAATTACTTACTACAACAATTCTCCCGATGTGCTGGACTATCTGTGGTTACAGCTCGATCAGAATATGCGAGCTGAAGACTCGGATACGTATAAAACCCAGACCAACAGTCTTTCGGATAAGATGGATGTAGATAAACTGGAAGAAATTATTGGTTATGGTTTTGACGGAGGACATAAAATTCAGGCGGTGAAGGATGCTGATGGGAACAATATCACTTACACCATTAACCGCACCATGATGCGGGTAAATATTCCCGAACCGCTGAAGCCGGGTGAAGACATCACCTTTTCGGTAGATTGGTACTATAATATTAATGATCGCGACCTAATGGG
>NZ_JBARYM010000691.1:0-1821 GCF_049647865.1 Tunicatimonas sp.
CGATACAATTACTATAGCTTTTAACTCTATGCCTTGCCTAACTACTTGTTCAGCATCTATAATATTCGTCATTGTTATATCCTCAATTTCAATCGGTTTTAGCCAAGACAAAACATTAGCCAAACCAAATCCGCCCAACGTACTGATTATTACCGTGGATGACCTAAAGGACTGGGTTGGTTATCTGGACGGGTACGAAGGACAAGTATTCACCCCTAACATTGACCAACTTGCCGGAGAAGGGTTAGCGTTTACCAACGCCCATACCGCAGCCACGGTATGCTGCCCTTCCCGCAACGCATTTATGTTAGGGAAAAGGCCTTCTACTACCGGATTATATAATAATGGACAGTGGTACAAAGCAGTTCTACCCGATGAAATTGCGTTACCCCAGTACTTTAAGATGCACGGCTACTACAGTGCGGGTGCCGGAAAAATCTTTCACCACACCCCCGGTAATAATCCACCCTGCAACTGGGACGAGTTTCAAGATCAAGTGTTTGACGACCCCTGGAATTTCGCGGAATGGAGCACTGAACGCTATTTTCTGAACTACGGTTACCGGGGCCCCATTGTACCCTACCCGGACTGGAAGCCCTTAAACGGAATATATCCGATTCGGCCTGAATTAGATTGGGGACCTATTCCGGGTAAAGAGGCTGATGCATACGGCGACACAAAAGCGGTTCAGTTTGCTCAAGATTTTCTGAGTAGAGCACATACTCAACCCTTTTTTCTGGCGGTGGGTATCTACCGGCCCCACTTGCCGTGGCACGTGCCAAGTAAGTACTACGATCGGTACCCATTATCAGAGATTATTGTACCCGAGTATCGTGAAAATGACTTAGCGGATGTGCCCGAAGCAGGAAAGAAACTGGCCGCCCAGGGTGGTGAAGACTTCTTACAGATTCGGAATGAAAATAAATTGAAAGAAGCAGTACAAGCGTATTTAGCCAGTATCACCTTTGCCGATGATCAAGTAGGGGCCATTCTGGAAAGCCTCGACCAAAGTCAGTACGCTAGCAATACGATCGTCGTGCTGTGGTCCGATCACGGATATCATTTAGGAACCAAAGACCATTGGCATAAGCAGACCCTGTGGGAAGAGTGCACCCGGATTCCTTTCATCATGAAAGTACCTGGTGCTGCTGGGAACGGAAGCGCGTGTTCTGAACCGGTAGATATGACCCACGTTTACCCTACCCTACTCTCGCTGTGCGGCTTACCAGAGAAAACTGATTTGGATGGTCGTGACCTAAGTCGTTTACTGGAAGAACCTGATTCCGAATGGGCGTACCCCGCTATTTCTGAAATAGCCCAAGGAAACGTAGCCGTCCGTTCGCACAACTGGCGGTATATTCAGTATAAAGACGGCTCAGAAGAGCTTTACAATCGAGATCAAGATCCTAATGAATGGAATAACGTAGCTTCTCAAGGAAAATACCGCGCCGAACTTGATCGCCATCGGAACTGGGTTCCTGAACAGTTTGCTCCAGTGCTACCGGGTAAAACAAGCTTTTTCTTTGATCCTTACCACTATACGTGGCTAAAAAAATCTAGCAGTAAATTTATAGATGGAAAGCGGGAATAAAACTTTTACGAAATGAGTTGTACAGGGGATAAAAATTAAGTTATCCACCGAACGGTAAATTAACAGTGGAGAAAATTAGACTAAGAAACCCTTCAAATCTTTAAATTTAAAGAATTTCTTTATTTAATGAATCTACAATGCAGAGAGTGAGGCTCCTGAACTTATATTTTAATATACTGATAGTCAGTGTATTGTAAATAATAATTTACTAAGGTAACCGAATCGTTCAC
>NZ_JBARYM010000692.1:0-14034 GCF_049647865.1 Tunicatimonas sp.
AGAAGTAATTCCAATATGGAAATTGCCGTAAAAAATATTCAAGGAGAAGATACCGGACGCTCGGTAACTCTAGAAGATAGCATCTTCGGCGTAGAGCCTAATGATCATGCCATCTATCTGGATGTAAAGCAGTATATGGCTAATCAGCGTCAAGGTACTCACAAAGCAAAGGAACGAGCAGAAATTTCTGGGTCTACGCGTAAAATAAAGCGTCAGAAAGGAACTGGTACTGCGCGGGCAGGTAGCATCAAGTCGCCCATCTTTCGAGGAGGAGGGCGAGTTTTTGGACCCCGACCACGTGACTACAGCTTTAAGCTAAATAAAAAAGTGAAGCAATTAGCTCGTAAGTCAGCACTCGCTTATAAAGCAAAAGACAATCAAATTACGATTCTAGAAGCATTTAACTTTGAGGCACCTAAGACTAAAAATTACTTAGGGTTGCTCTCTACACTTTCACTTCAAGATGGAAAGTCTTTAATGGTGCTAGACAGTCCGAATAGGAACATCACGCTATCGGCTCGAAACTTACCCAATGTTAAAGTAGTTACTGCTAGCCAGTTAAATACTTACGAGATTTTAGATGCAAGCTACCTGATAATGAGTGAAGAGGCGGTAAAAGTGTTGAAAGAGATGTATGATAAAAAGGCCAACGATAATTAGATATGAATATTCTCAAGAAGCCTTTAGTAACCGAGAAAATATCGGAGCAGAACGAACAAGGAAAGTATGGTTTCGTTGTAGATCGGCGAGCTAATAAACTACAGATTCGGGACGCAGTTGAAAAGATGTATGGCGTAACGGTAGATAGGGTCTGGACAATGAACTATCAAGGAAAAGCCAAAAGCAGATACACTAAGTCTGGAGTTATATCCGGAAAATCCCCCAACTTTAAAAAAGCTATTATAAAAGTAGCTGATGGGGATATTATTGATTTTTACAGTAACGTTTAATTGTGAGGTAATATGGCAGTTAAAAAACTTAGGCCGATAACTCCAGGACAGCGACATAGAATAGCTCCAGACTTTTCTGAAATTACCACTAATAAGCCCGAAAGGTCTTTGGTAGTAACCTTAAAAAGGTCAGGTGGCCGAAACAATCAAGGGCGAATGACCACCCGAAATATAGGTGGTGGGCATAAGCGAAAATTGCGTCTGATTGATTTCAAGCGGCAAAAGGTGGATGTTCCTGCTACAGTAAAAACTATTGAGTACGATCCGAACCGCTCAGCGTTCATTTCGCTAATTGAGTATGAGGACGGAGAAAAAACTTACATAATCGCACCTTCAGGGCTGAAAGTTGGACAACAGGTTGTATCAGGCTCTTCAGCGGCCCCAGAAGTAGGGAACTGTCTTCCTTTATCGGCTATCCCACTGGGTACAGTCGTACATAATATTGAGCTGACTCCTGGTAAAGGCGGTCAGATGGCTCGAGGGGCTGGAGCATACGCTCAACTATTAGCTCGCGAAGGTAAGTACGTAACCGTTAAATTGCCTTCAGGTGAGATGAGAATGATTCTTTCTACTTGCATGGCTACGGTTGGTTCAGTATCTAATACTGACCATATGAACGTAACTCATGGTAAAGCGGGACGAAGACGTTGGTTAGGTCGTCGGCCTAGAACTCGAGGAGTTGCCATGAACCCAGTTGATCACCCAATGGGAGGTGGTGAAGGAAGAGCTTCAGGAGGACACCCTCGTTCGCGAAATGGTGTGATTGCTAAAGGGTACAAAACTCGCCGACCTAAGAAGTACTCGAATCGTCTAATTGTTAGTAGAAAGAAAAAGAAATAAATGGCACGTTCACTAAAAAAAGGACCTTACATAGATTTTCGCCTTGAAAAGAAGGTAGAAGCTATGAGTCAGTCCAATAAGAAGTCAGTAATTAAGACTTGGTCTCGCCGTTCAATGGTCTCCCCTGATTTTGTAGGTCAAACCTTTGCGGTACATAATGGAAATAAATTTATTCCGGTATATATCACCGAGAATATGGTGGGCCATAAGCTAGGTGAGTTTGCTCCAACGCGCAATTTTCGTGGGCATATTAATAAAAAAGATAAAGGCAGACGATAATTATGGAAGCGGTAGCAAAATTACGTAATGAACCTACATCGGCCCGCAAAATGCGTTTAGTAGCTGATATGATTCGCGGTAGAAATGTATATGAGGCTCTCAATGTTCTCAAATTTGAATCTAAAAGCGGAGCAGCTAAGTTTGAGAAGTTGTTGGTTTCAGCCATCGCCAATTGGCAAGAGCTGAATGAAGACGAGCGGTCAGATGAAGCTAATTTATACATAAAGGAAGTTCGGGTAGATGGTGCTCGCATACTGAAGCGTTTACGTCCGGCTCCCCAAGGGAGAGCGCATCGTATCCGTAAGCGTTCTAATCATGTTACGCTAATCATTGATAGTAACGCTGTTGAACAAGAAACTCAATCTGAAGATTAGATTTTATTATGGGACAAAAGGTTAACCCAATCGCACTGCGACTAGGAATTATTAAAGGCTGGGATTCTAACTGGTACGGTGGGAAAGACTTTTCCGATAAGCTGGTAGAAGACCACGAGATACGTAAATATATTGACGCTCGCTTATCTCGAGGGGGAGTTTCTAAAATAATTATTGAGCGCACACTTAAACGCATTACATTAACTATTCATACGGCTCGTCCAGGAGTTGTCATTGGTAAGGGTGGGCAAGAAGTTGATAAGCTTAAGGAAGAATTAAAGAAACTTACTGGAAAAGATATTCAGATCAATATTTACGAAATAAAGCGGCCTGAGTTGGATGCCCAGCTTATTGGTGATTCTATTGCTCAGCAACTTCAAGCGAGAATATCGTACCGCCGAGCTATGAAGCAAGCGATAGCTTCTGCATTGCGAGTAGGGGCAGAAGGAATTAAGATTAAAGTTTCTGGCCGATTAGGTGGTGCTGAAATGGCGCGAACGGAACAATATAAAGAAGGGCGTATTCCACTTCATACATTGCGAGCCGATATTGACTATGCAATTTCTGAAGCCAATACAATTTATGGAAAAATAGGTATTAAGGTCTGGGTTTTCCGGGGTGAGGTATTTGGGAAACGCGATTTGTCTCCTAATGTAGGTAACCAAAGTGGAAACACTGGTAGTAGTGGAGGACGTGGAGATCGTCGTAGAGAAGGTGGAAGAGGCCGAAGAAGAAATCGATAAGATAATCAGCTATGTTACAGCCGAAAAGAACAAAATTTAGAAAAAAGCAGAAAGGCCGAGTTAAAGGACTAGCTCAGCGAGGACATACCGTTGCTTTTGGTAGCTTCGGATTAAAGACCCTTGAGCCTGCCTGGATCACTAGTCGGCAGATTGAATCTGCACGTATTGCCATGACTCGCTATATGAAGCGGGAAGGTCAAGTATGGATTCGGATCTTTCCTGATAAACCTGTGACAAAAAAGCCGGCTGAAGTGCGGATGGGTAAAGGAAAGGGTGCACCCGAATATTGGGTAGCTACCGTGAAGCCAGGCCGGATTATGTTTGAGGTATCGGGGGTGCCCTCTGAAGTAGCTAAGGAAGCACTACGGTTAGCCGCTCAAAAACTTCCGGTAAGCACCAAATTTGTTGTTCGTAAAGATTACGTAGGAAAGTAATATGAAAAATGAAGAAATCAAGTCCATGTCTACGGACGAACTGATGGAGACATTAAAGTCTGAGCAGGATAACTTAACCAGACTCCGCTTCGCTCACGCTATTTCGCCGATTGAGAATCCGACGAAGATTAGAACTTCCCGCAAAACAATTGCTCGTATTAAAACGGCACTGCGGGCGCAAGAACTAGCTAATAATTAAGAAGAGATCATGGAGCAGCAAGAACGTAATTTACGCAAAGAACGAATTGGGCAAGTTCTCAGTAACAAGATGGAGAAATCAATTACCATTTCTGTTGAAAGGAAGGTAAAGCACCCAACCTACGGCAAGTTTGTACGGAAAACTACCAAGTTTTTAGCCCACGATGAAAATAACGACTGTGGTATTGGTGATACCGTTCGTATTATGGAAACCCGCCCGTTGAGTAAAAATAAACGATGGCGGTTAGTAGAAATTATTGAAAGAGCTAAGTAATTATGATACAGCAAGAATCCAGACTAAACGTAGCCGATAATAGCGGAGCAAAAGAGGTGCTTTGTATCCGTGTGCTAGGTGGAACTAAACGTCGCTATGCTTCAGTTGGTGATAAGATTGTAGTCACTGTCAAGTCGGCTATTTCCTCTAGCAGCTTAAAGAAAGGCACAGTTTCTAAAGCAGTAATTGTTCGTACCAAAAAAGAAGTGCGCCGAAAGGATGGCTCTTATATTCGGTTTGAAGAGAATGCTGCAGTGCTGTTGAATCCTAATGATGAACCACGTGGCACCCGAATATTCGGACCAGTAGCCCGTGAATTGCGGGAGAAGCAATTTATGAAAATCGTTTCACTAGCTCCTGAAGTACTATAAACTATGGCTAAGCTTAAGAAAAAGAAATTTAAAATTAAATCCGGAGATACTGTAAAAGTAGTTTCGGGTAATGATAAAGGCAAGACCGGAAAAGTAACATCGGTGCTTGTTGCTAAGGATAAATTGTTGGTTGAAGAGGTTAACGTAGTTACTAAACATGTGAAGCCTTCTGCTCAAAATCCCGAGGGAGGACGTAACCAACAAGAAGCTCCTATACACATTAGTAACGTTATGCTGATTAATCCTGCAACGGGAGAACCTACTAAAGTGGGCAGAAAGAAAAATGATAAAGGAAAGATTCAGCGATACAGTAAAGCAACTGGAGAGTTAATTTAATTATGGCAACTACCGAAATATATATTCCGCGCTTAAAGCAAAAATTTCAAGAGGAAATCACTCCTCAGCTAAAGGAGCGGTTCGAGTATTCTTCAGTAATGCAAGTGCCCCGCTTGACTAAAATCGCTGTTAATAAAGGAATTGGAGATGCGGTAGCTGATAAGAAGTTGGTAGATGTGGGAGTAGAAGAGCTAACATTAATTACTGGTCAAAAAGCAGTCCCAACTATTGCTAAAAAGTCAGTATCTAACTTCAAGTTGCGCGAATTCATGCCAATTGGGGCGAAGGTAACATTGCGAGGTAACCGCATGTACGAATTCTTAGATCGTCTTATGTCAGTAGCTTTACCTCGAGTACGCGATTTTCGTGGCATTAATGATAAAGGATTCGACGGACGAGGTAATTATACATTAGGAGTAAAAGAACAAATTATATTTCCAGAGATTAGTATTGATAAAGTAAATCGAATTTCTGGAATGGATATTACGTTTGTTACTACGGCACAAACCGATGAAGAAGCTTACGAGCTACTGAAAGCATTCGGAATGCCTTTTGCAAACCGAAACGCATCATAATTATGGCAAGAAAATCAGTTATCGCTCGAGAAAGAAAACGTCAACGCTTAGTAGAAAAATACGCTGATAAGAGAGCTGAGTTAAAAGCACAAGGCGACTACGAAGCTTTAGATAAGTTACCTAGAAATGCTTCGCCAGTTCGGTTACACAACCGCTGTAAACTAACGGGGCGTCCTAAGGGATATATGCGAAAGTTCGGAATTTCGCGGGTTACATTCCGTGAATTAGCCTCTAATGGAAAGATTCCGGGTATTACTAAAGCAAGCTGGTAAATAATAGCAATATATTTTTTGCAAAGTAAAGAAAACCTTACCTTTGCAATCCGTTTTTCAAAGCGGTAAAGAAATACAGTATGATAACAGATCCAATAGCTGACTACTTAACCCGCCTTAGGAATGCCATTAAAGCAAACCACCGGGTTGTTGAAATACCTGCTTCTAACCTGAAGAAAGAAATTACCCAGGTTTTACATAGTAAGGGATATATTCAAAATTATAAGTTTGAAGAAGGTGTAAACTATCAGGGGATAATTAAGATTGCTCTTAAATATAATCCAATAAAAAAATCTCCTGCGATTACTCATTTGGAAAGAGTAAGCAAGCCTGGTTTACGAAAGTACGCTAAGGCTGATGAGTTGCCTCGAGTGTTAAACGGATTGGGGATTGCCATTCTTTCTACTTCTAAGGGAGTAATTTCTGATAAAGAAGCTCGTCAGCAGAACGTAGGTGGAGAAGTTATTTGCTACGTATATTAATAATACAATATGTCTCGTATAGGAAATCAACCAGTAAATATTCCCGAAGGAGTTTCTATAAGCCGGGAAAACAGTTGGGTAAGAGTAAAAGGTCCCAAAGGAGAATTATCTCAGAAAGTAGATAATGATTTTGATGTGAAGATCGAGGATGGCGAGTTTGTACTATCACGACCTACCGAGCAGAAAAGACATAAAGCCCTTCACGGTTTATACCGCTCATTAGTGGCTAATATGGTGGAAGGAGTGAGTCAGGGATTTAAAAAGGAACTTGAACTGGTTGGGGTTGGTTATCGTGCCAATGTTCAAGGAGATATCTTAGAGCTTAACTTGGGTTATTCTCATAATATATTTTTGCAGATACCTGAAGGAATAAGCATCAACGCTGAAACTGCTAAAGGAAAGAATCCTATAGTGACTCTTGAAGGGTATGATAAGCAGCTTATTGGACAAGTGGCGGCCAAAATTAAGTCTCTACGTCCGGTTGAACCTTATAAAGGAAAAGGTATCCGATTTGTAGGCGAAATTGTTAGAAGAAAAGCAGGTAAGACTGCGGCTAAATAATAGAGTATTATGCCAGTTCGTAAGAATAGTAATCGTCGGAGCCGAATTAAGAAAAGCATCCGGCGCAAGATACAGGGAACTAGTGAGCGGCCTCGGTTGTCAGTTTACAAGAGTAATAAAAATATTTACGCTCAAATCATTGATGACAGCGAAGGTAAGACATTGACCAGCGCGTCATCAACAGAATTAGGTAGTTTTAATAACCCTTCTGTTGAAGTATCAAACAACGTTGGAAAGAAATTAGCTGAAAAAGCAGTAGCTAATGGGCTAGAATCGGTAGTATTTGACAGAAACGGATATATTTACCACGGTAAAGTTAAAGCATTAGCAGAAGGTGCTCGTGAGGGTGGCCTAAAATTTTAACGAATGGCACAGAATGTACGGTCAGTTAAGGCCAGCGAATTAGATTTAAAAGAAAAAGTTGTTGCTATTAAGCGAGTTGCTAAAGTAGTAAAAGGTGGACGGAGGT
Source organism: Tunicatimonas sp. (assembly GCF_049647865.1). Taxonomy (NCBI): domain Bacteria; kingdom Pseudomonadati; phylum Bacteroidota; class Cytophagia; order Cytophagales; family Catalimonadaceae; genus Tunicatimonas; species Tunicatimonas sp. The sequence continues at coordinate 7,159 of NZ_JBARYM010000692.1, forward strand.
TCAGCTTTTCTGCTATCGTAGTCGTAGGTAACGGCGATGGAATTGTTGGGTATGGTTTGGGTAAAGCCAATGAGGTAACCGATGCCATTACGAAGGGGGTAGATGATGCGAAAAAGAATTTGCTGAAAGTTCCAGTATTAAAGGGTACAATTCCTCACGAGAATATCGGCAAGTACGGTGGTGGGTTTGTGCTGCTAAAGCCTGCTTCGCCCGGAACAGGAGTAATTGCTGGGGGAGCTATGCGAGCTGTACTGGAAAGTGCTGGAGTGCATGATGTTCTGGCAAAATCCAAGGGGTCTTCTAACCCTCATAATGTGGTTAAAGCCACTTTTGATGCATTAGCTACTATGCGAGATGCTTATGCGGTAGCAGAACAACGAGGAATTGAACTAGAAAAAGTATTTAACGGCTAGAATGATGGCTAAGATTCAGATTACCCAAGTTCGTAGCGCAATTAATAAACCCAAGCGTCAAAAATTGACACTGCAAGCTTTAGGTTTAGGCAAGCTACATAGAACAGTAGAAGTTGAAGCGAGTCCTCAGATAGAGGGAATGGTTAGAAAAGTAGATCATCTTGTAACTGTAAAAAAAGTTTAATATGGATCTTAGTAATTTAAAACCTGCTGAGGGTTCGGTTAAGAATAAAAAACGACTTGGAAGGGGAGCTGGTTCCGGCTGGGGAGGTACCGCCGGACGAGGGCACAAGGGCGCGAAATCTCGCTCTGGCTATAAAATCAAGGCTGGCTTCGAAGGTGGACAAATGCCTTTACAACGCCGGGTGCCTAAGTTTGGATTCAGACCACCCAATCGAGTAGCTTACCATGTAGTTAATGTAGAACAATTACAGGGTGTTGCTGATAAAGTAGGCAAGTCTGAACTATCTTTTCAAGATTTTGTGTCAGTAGGGTTAGTTGGAAAAAAAGATCTGATTAAAATACTAGGCAACGGAGAAATTTCAGCGTCAGTGAAAGTAGAAGCCCACGCTTTTTCAAAGTCAGCTCAAGAGGCTATTGAAAAAGCAGGTGGAGAAACGATCAAACTGTAAGCGTACATGAAGAAGTTCATTACCACTATTAAGAATATATTTTCTATTGAGGAGCTACGTAATCGTATATTAAGTACGGTTGGTTTTCTCATTATATTTCGCCTTGGCTCCTTTGTTGTTCTGCCTGGGGTAGATCCCAATCTACTGGAACAAGGCGCTGATAGTGGTATTTTTGGACTTCTGAACACATTTTTAGGTGGTGCATTCAGTCGTGCTTCAATTTTTGGGTTAGGCATCATGCCGTATATCTCAGCATCAATTGTTATCCAACTATTGACTGTGGCAGTGCCTTACTTCCAGAAGATGCAGAAAGAGGGTGATTCGGGGCGGAAGAAGATGAACCAAATCACTCGAGTTCTCACCATTCTCATTACATTAGGTCAATCAGTAGGATACTTAGCGTATGCGGTACCTGATGAAGCGATTATGATTGATCAAACCCTGTTCACTATTACCGCGATGATTTTGTTATCTGCGGGTACAATCTTTTGTATGTGGCTAGGAGAAAAAATTACGGATAAGGGAATCGGTAACGGTATTTCTATGCTGATCATGATCGGTATTATTTCTCGCTTTCCAGGGGCTATCGTTGCAGAAGCATTAGCAAAAGGAATGAGTGGTGCATTGCTATTTGTGTTAGAAATTGTAGCACTGTTCTTTGTAGTAATGGCATCAGTTATACTTACGCAGGCAATCCGACGAGTTCCGGTTCAATACGCAAAGCAGGTAGTTGGAAATAAGGTATATGGTGGGCAACGGCAGTATATTCCTTTGCGAGTAAATGCTTCCGGAGTAATGCCTATTATCTTTGCTCAGTCACTAATGTTTTTACCTGGCCTACTAGCTGGAATATGGGCTGATCAAAGTGATATTGCCGCCACAATTGGGCGAACATTCGCGGATATTTCCTCTTGGCAGTACAACTTGGTTTTTGGTATATTAATTATCTTATTTACCTTTTTCTATACGGCCATTACGATTAATTCTACCCAAATTTCTGATGACTTGAAGCGAAATGGTGGATTTGTACCTGGAGTAAAACCTGGTAAGCCTACAGCAGATTTTTTAGACACTATATTATCTCGAATCACTCTACCTGGTTCAGTATTCCTATCGATTATTGCTATTATGCCAGCAATTGCTATGGTAGCGGGAGTAACTACTGATTTCTCCTATTTTTATGGTGGAACCTCTTTATTAATTATGGTAGGAGTAATACTAGATACATTACAACAAATAGAAAGCTACTTATTAATGCGTCACTACGAAGGATTGATGAAATCTGGTAGAGTGAAGGGGCGATCGCAAAATGCGGCAGTAGCTTAGTAACTTATGGCAAAACAAGCATCAATAGAGCAAGACGGAACCATTGTTGAGGCACTCTCTAACGCAATGTTTCGAGTAGAATTAGAGAACGGACATGAAGTGATTGCCCATATTTCGGGTAAGATGAGAATGAATTATATTAAAATTCTACCGGGTGATCGGGTGAAGTTAGAAATGTCACCTTACGATCTTACTAAAGGAAGAATTGTTTATCGCTACAAATAAAAGAAATTATGAAAGTAAAAGCGTCCATCAAAAAACGAAGCGTTGATTGCAAAATCGTTCGCCGTAAAGGAAAGCTTTATATTATTAACAAAAGGAACCCTCGGTTCAAACAAAGACAAGGTTAATTATGGCTAGAATTGCTGGAGTTGATATTCCTGACCACAAGCGAGGTGAAATTGGGTTGACATATATTTTCGGAATTGGCCGAAGTGCTTCCCTTAGCATACTAGGAAAAGCAGGCGTAGATCCTGATAAAAAAGTGGGTGAGTGGGATGATGAAGAATCGAATCAGATTCGTCAAATCATTTCTGAAAATCACAAAGTAGAAGGAGTTCTTAAGTCTGAAGTGCAATTGAACATCAAGCGTTTGATGGACATTGGTTGCTACCGAGGTTTGCGTCACCGTAAAGGTTTACCATTGCGAGGGCAGCATACTAAAAATAATTCCCGAACTCGTAAAGGAAAGCGAAAGACAGTTGCTAATAAAAAGAAAGCTACTAAATAATTTATGTAACGACACAAGATATTGTGTCGCCACTGTTCTACTATGGCACAAAAAAGAAAAGATAAAGGCAAAAAAAGAGTTGTTGCGGTTGATACCGTAGGACAAGCTCATATTAAAGCTTCTTTTAACAATATCATTATATCAATTACCAATATGGCGGGGCAGGTTATCTCTTGGTCATCAGCGGGTAAAATGGGATTTAGAGGTTCTAAAAAGAATACTCCCTACGCTGCGCAAATGGCCGCTTCTAACTGCGGTCAGGTCGCTTATGACCAAGGTATGAGAAAAGTAGAAGTGTATGTAAAGGGGCCTGGTTCAGGAAGAGAATCGGCTATCCGTACTCTTCAAAATACTGGGTTGGAGGTAACTATGATTCAAGATGTGACCCCTCTTCCTCATAATGGATGTCGTCCCCCTAAGCGACGTAGAGTTTAATTTACTATAAAGATCATTCGTTTATATGGCTCGTTATACAGGACCTAAAACAAAAATTGCTCGTAAATTTAATGACCCCATCTTCGGGCCGAGCAAAGCTTTACAGAAGAAGAGCTATCCCCCTGGTCAACATGGGCGGAGCAGACGCCGAAAGCAGTCTGAATATGCTATGCAACTAATGGCTAAGCAAAAAGCTAAGTACACTTATGGTGTGCTTGAGCGTCAGTTCGCTAACTTGTTCGAGAAAGCTAGTCGCAGTAAAGGTATTACCGGTGAGGTTTTGTTACAGCTACTGGAAGCTCGGTTAGATAATGTGGTATATCGCTTAGGTATCGCGCCTACTCGGAGAGGTGCTCGTCAATTGGTTTCCCATAAACACATTGTCGTAAATGGAAATGTAGTGAACGTCCCCTCCTACCACCTTAAACCTGGTGATTTGGTAGGGGTGCGAGAAAAATCCAAGTCGCTATTAGCCGTTACCGAAAGTGTAGCTTCCCAAAGTCCTAAAGTAAAGCAGTATTCATGGTTAGAGTGGGATGGTAAGGAATTGACCGGCCGTTTTAGCTCACTTCCTGACCGGGAAGACATTCCTGAAAATATACAGGAACAACTTATTGTTGAGCTTTACTCTAAATAATTTTATAGAATAATTAATAATCACTACCCACAAATTATGTCCATACTTGCATTTCAAATGCCCGAAAAAGTGGTGATGGAAAAGGCTGATAATTTTCACGGCCTTTTTACTTTTAAACCACTAGAGCGAGGGTACGCAGTTACGATAGGTAATGCATTAAGAAGAATTCTTCTTTCCTCTTTGGAAGGTTATGCTATCACAGGTATTAAGATACCTGGTGTATTGCATGAGTTTTCTTCTATTGACGGCGTAGTAGAAGACCTTTCAGAAACAATTCTGAATCTTAAGATGGTTCGGTTCAAAAAAGTAACCGAAGATTTTGTAGAGAACAAAATTGTCATTTCTCTTCAAGGGAAAAACACATTTACCGGTGCTGATATTCAGAATCATACAACGTCGTTTGAAATTCTGAATCCTGAACACGTAATCGCCCATTTAGATGATTCCGTAGATTTAGAAGTGGAACTTTACGTAGATAAAGGAAGAGGATACGTTCCTAGTGAGGAAAATAGTCAGAACGAGCAAAATGCTGGATATATTCCATTAGATGCAGTTTTCTCACCTATCAAGAATGTTACATTTGAGGTAGAAAATACTCGAGTTGAGCAAAAGACTGACTTTGAGCAGCTACTGGTTGATATTCAGACTGATGGGTCAATTCATCCTGAGGATGCGCTAAAGGGTGCTGCTAATATTCTAATTAAGCACTTCATGCTATTTTCTGACCAGAGTATGGTGCTAGAGTCACCTCAACAAGGTGAGCCTGATGCGGTAGATGAAGAGATGCTTCACATGCGTAAGCTTTTGAAAACGCCACTAAACGATTTAGACCTTTCAGTACGGGCTTATAATTGCTTAAAGGCAGCCGATGTGAGAACATTAGGAGACTTAGCCCAATTAGAAATTTCAGATATGATGAAGTTCCGAAACTTCGGTAAAAAGTCGCTGGCTGAGCTAGAGCAGCTTATTCAGGATAAAAACCTGTCGTTTGGAATGGATTTATCAAAATATAAGTTAGAAGAAGATTAATCACCCAGTTGGGTGCGGTAAAGAAATAGAGTCATGAGACACGGTAAGCGATTTAATCATTTAGGAAGAACATCTCCGCATCGGAAATCTATGCTAGCGAATATGGCGTCTTCGCTTATTGTTCATAAGCGGTTGACGACTACTGTAGCAAAAGCAAAAGCATTACGCCAGTACGTAGAACCGATTATAACCCGATCTAAAGTAGATGATACGCACTCTCGTAGAGTAGTATTTTCGTACTTAAAAGATAAAGATTCTTCTCGGGTTCTGTTTGATGAAGTAGCGGAGAGAATAGCAGATCGGCCCGGAGGTTATACCCGAATTATTAAGTTAGGGAACCGATTGGGCGATAATGCCGAGATGTGTATGATTGAGTTAGTTGACTTTAACGAAATTTACCAGCAAGAAGAAAAACAAGCAAAAGGTAAAACTCGCCGAAGTCGACGGGGTAGTAAGAAAAAGTCTTCAGCACCACAGGCAGAAGACACCTCTACCCAAACAGCTTCAACTTCTAAAGCGGTAGCTGAACCTGAAGAGCCTCAAACACAGGAAGAAAACGCTGTAGCCGAAAGCGAAACTCAGGAGGAAGTTGTGGAATTAAGCGGTGAAGTAGTAGTTGAAGAGACTACCGAAAGTGAAGCAAACGAGATAGTAGAAGCTATCAAAGAAGAGGAAAAGAAAGCAGATTCAGACGATAACCCCCAAGCGAAAGACACATCTTCTGAAAACGATGATGAAAAAGAGACTAAGGGTTAATCTGATAGCTTTATAGATATAAAAAGGGAATTATTCGGTAAACGAATGATTCCCTTTTTTTTTACTTCATATTTTACAAACTTGCTACCAACTTATACACTATGCAGCATTCGGAGATTCCTCAGCGCCCCGCCATATTACTTTTAGAAGACGGTACTTATTTTGAAGGTGAAGCCATTGGTAGAATTGGGATCAGCGGAGGGGAGATTTGTTTTAATACGGGTATGACGGGTTATCAAGAAATTTATACCGATCCGTCGTACTACGGTCAAATTATTGTTAACACCACTGCCCATATTGGTAACTACGGAGTGCTGGACTCTGAAGAAGAATCGGAGCATCCGCAAATACGAGCCATTGTAGTAAATTCCTTTTCAGATGGATACAGCCGCAATCAAGCTGATAGCGATCTTCAAAAATATTTGGAAGAACATCAAGTAGTAGGCATTACCAATATTGACACGCGGAAGCTAGTTCGGCATATTCGCTCTAAAGGTGCTATGAACGCTATTATTTCTTCCGAGGATCTATCCATAGAATCATTGCAAGATAAGTTGGCTGAAGTTCCTTCTATGGATGGACTAGAACTTTCTAGTGAAGTTTCCACTCAGGAAACCTTCTTGTTAGGTGATAGTGAAGCACCAATAAAGGTGGCAGTGTTGGATCTAGGCATTAAGACATCAATCTTGAATAACTTATTGAAGCGAGGATGCCAGTGTAAAGTGTTTCCGGCTCGTACTACCTACGCTGAGATGATAAAGTGGAACCCAGATGGCTTCTTTATTTCTAATGGTCCTGGCGATCCGAGTGCCATGGATTATGCGGTCGAGACAGTAAAAGAAATTGTTGAAAATGATCATCCTTTGTTCGGAATATGTTTGGGGCATCAGCTTTTAGGATTGGCTAGTGGTATTGCTA
>NZ_JBARYM010000693.1:0-3719 GCF_049647865.1 Tunicatimonas sp.
GTTTAGGACTACTGAGTTGAAAGTCGTTTTATCTATTGATAGATCAGTGATAGCTGCCGGAGGTTGATCGGTATCGCTCGATAAGGCTCGATACGTATTTATGCGTCCTACCCCCAAATCCGCTACATGCGAAGAATTTGCTAAATCAATATTGTCAGCAGAGGCAAGCATTATTTGGCGCAGATGCTCACGAGTAAGTCCTTTACGCTGAAACTGAGATATAACCAGCGCGGCTACTCCCGACACGTGAGGGCAGGCCATAGACGTACCCGATAGATAACCGTAACTATTGCCGGGAAACGTACTTAGTACATCAGAACCAGGGGCAGCAATATCCACCCAATCGCCGTAGTTAGAAAAATCTGATTTTTTATCGTTATGGTCAAGAGAAGCTACCGCCATTACGGTTCCTAGTGAAGCCGGATACGCTGCTCTGACTTGATTAGTTTTATTATTGCCCGCCGCAAACACTACCAAGCCACCCGCCATTGGTCCAGTTTGAATATTCTGCGCAAACTTTTCGTCGGAGTTATCGTAACCCGCCCGCTCATTAAAATAATGTATAGCAGCTTCCAGCACCTGGCTTTTACTCCCACCGCCCCAACTATTTTGAGCGATTACTGCTCCATTGTCAGCCGCGTAAACAAAAGCTGTGGGAAAACCGCCTTGCCCCGATCGCCCAAAAACCGCACAACTCATAAGCCTTACCCCGGGTTCTTCGCCGTTACCTCCGGCTACCCCGGCTACTCCAATTCCGTTATTAGAAACGGCTCCTACTGTGCCCGCCACATGGGTTCCGTGTTTATCAGAATAAACTCGTCCTTTATTGGCACTAAAATCATAGCCGTACACATCATCTATGTACCCATTTCCGTCGTCATCTACCCCTGCTTCGCCGGACTTCTCTGCTTGGTTTACCCACAAAGCTTGCTGCAAATCTTCGTGGTTCGTATCGATACCACCATCTATTACCGCTACCACTACCCGACTGTCACCACTGCTGAAGAGACGACTGGAGTCTAAACGAATGTCCGCTCCGGCAGCCCCTCCGCTTTGTCCTGTATTATTATAGTGCCATTGTTCTTGGTAGCGAGGATCATTTACTGGAGCTAATGTGTCGGATTGGTTGGTGGTGAAAAGGGTTCGCATTGGAATGGATTCGGCAGAGCTTACCCAAGTATTTTTGCAAAATAGGGCCGCTAGTTGATCTTCTGAAGTAGATAGAGTATCAGCAAATTCTATTTCATACCATTGGTGCAATCCGTACTGCCGATGAGCTTTCTCAAATTTATGAGTACGCGGAAAAACCCGACGAATGCCAACCACATTACAGTTCTTACTAAGTTGATCTAAAGATGGCTTTCCGGTAGCAATAGTCTCTGGTTCTCCGCAGTGTTCGGGAACTGGCTGCTTAAGCTTTACCCATATTTTGTGTTTAGCTGTTTCATTGGTTTGAGCCAACACTACGGGAAGCGTCCACAGCCCAAAAACAATGAGTAAAATAGTGCGATATGCTAGATTTAAGTAGAATCGTGATAATGAGCACATAAAAATTAGCAATATAGTACATGCCAAACAAGTCAATTCTTTCTTTCAAAAAACCACGAAAGAATACTTAAAAAGCTATTTTATTCTTACTAAAATGCTAAAATATAGAAAAAGTTACATTTAACCTAAAAATAAGTTATAAAATCTAACTATTAGAATATGCGAAACAACTAAAAAGTGAAGAAAAAAGTACGCTTCAGTGAGATTTGGATTTTTCGGACTTTGTAGACAAATTATAGATTCCCGTTTTCCACTTAATTACTGAAGCAATGCAGATTTTAGCACTGATTTTTTTTCTACTTCATACTGCATCATTCACCGCTTTTAGCCAGTCTAAGGAAGCTACTCGCCAGTTTGAAGAGATACTATCTTTGCGGAGTGCTTTTAATCCGCAGATCTCTCCCGATGGAAGTATGATTGCCTACCAAGTACGAAGCACCGACTGGAAAGAAAATCGTTACGATGAGGAGATTTGGCTTTACAAGGAAGAAGGCACTCCTTTTCAACTTACTTATACCAAGAAAGGCAGCAGCACGCAGCCCCAATGGTCGCACGATAGTCAATGGATTGCTTTTTTGGCTAATCGAGATGAGGAAGATCAAGTTTATATGATTCGGGCGGCAGGCGGAGAAGCCCAGCAATTAACTTCAGTAGAGGGTGGCATCCAACAGTTTTCGTGGTCGCCTACTGAGCTACGGATTGCTTTCACTCAGGCTGATAAAGACAAGGAATTAGAAAAAGAACGAAAAAAACGCTTCGGCGAATTTGTGGTGGAAGATGAAGAATACGACCAGCACCACCTCTGGACACTGGCGGTAGAGCCTGATATGTGGCCCCGCCCCGAAGAAATGCCCTGCACTAGCGATTCTATTGATAACCAAGATTGCGTTCAGCATCCCAAACCCGAGCAAATTACCCAGGGAGAGCAATTTTCGGTGAGCCGTTTCTCCTGGTCACCCGATGGTCAGCAGATTGCTTTCCAGCGGCAAAAAACTTCGCAGTTGCTTTCTTTCTTCTCCGCCGATATTGCCATTATTCACGTTAATGACCGTAAAATCCGTACGTTAGTAAGTACTCCGGGCTACGATGGAAACCCAGTTTGGTCGCCCGATGGAGACTGGATTGCCTACCAGTCGAGTGGCGAGGATACGTTATCCAACTTCTATAAAAACGGTAGAATTTTAAAGATACCAGCCAATGGTGAAGGGCAGCCTCAACTCATTGCCACCGATATTGATGAAGAGGTTTTCAACTTACATTGGAACCCTAACGGTATGTACGCCTTGGCTCGGCAGCGAACTCAACAGTACGTGTACAAAATTGATCCTGAAACCGGAAAGTCTAAACCTGTGCTGGAGAATCCTGACAACGTATACGCACTCAGTTTTTCTCATAACGGCGAAGATTTAGCTCTTCAGGGGCGATCCGCTACTCAGCTTACCGAAATATACACTACCAATACTCAGCAGTGGGAACCGGTGGCGGTTTCTAATATGACGCAGCAAATTCAGAGTATGAAATTAGGTAGTAGCGAAGTAATTCAGTGGGACAGTCGCGATGGAACCACTATTGAAGGAATACTACACAAACCCGCTGACTACGATCCTACTAAACAGTATCCGCTATTAGTCGTCATCCACGGTGGACCCACCGGCGTAGACACTCCCACTCCGGTAGTATCTTCGGTGTATCCGGTTAATCAGTGGCTGGAAAAAGGTGCATTGGTATTACGACCTAACTACCGAGGTTCAGCCGGATACGGAGAAGAATTTCGCTCGCTGAATGTTCGTAATCTAGGCGTGGGCGATATGTGGGACGTAATGTCGGGAGTCGATTATCTAGCTGGACAAAATATGATTGATACTACCCGGATGGGAGCAATGGGCTGGAGCCAGGGTGGCTACATTTCGGCTTTTCTAACTACGAATACTAACCGTTTCAAAGCGATTAGTGTTGGGGCGGGTATTTCTGACTGGACTACTTACTACGTTAGCACCGATATTCATCCGTTCACCCAGCAGTATCTGCAAGCTACCCCTTGGAATGATCCTGATATTTACGCCAAAACCTCACCCATGACCAATATTCAACAAGCTAGCACCCCCACCTTAATTCAGCACGGTGAGAATGACGCGAGAGTTCCTATTTCTAATGCGTACAAACTATACCAG